>JAEDCX010000062.1 GCA_016293925.1 Lachnospiraceae bacterium
ATGACGCAGACGCGGGGGAGGATGTAACATCGTCCTATGTGGTCACGCTTTATCCGACGATACAGTCCGATGTTCCGGATCCGGACGTGATTCGCGTGGGGGAAACCTATTACATGGTCAGTACCACGATGAATCTGTGTCCGGGGGTCCCGATTATGAAATCGACGGATCTGGTGCATTGGCAGATCGTGAATTATGTGTATGAGACGCTGGAGGATGATGACATCACAAATCTTGAGCATGGTGCAGACATGTATTCCCGCGGTTCCTGGGCGGCTTCCCTGAAATATGATGAGGATACTTCTCTCTATTATGTGGGATTTATGAGCAACAATCATGGGTTTTATGTCTATACAACAGCCGACATCGAGAATGGGTCCTGGACGAAGTATCATACGACGAGATGGTTTCATGATCCTGCTCTTTTCCTGGAGGATGGGAGACTGTATGTGATAACCGCAAGCGGCGGCAGCTGCAGAATCCAGGAACTTGCGTTGAACCCCGACGGCGGCATTGATATAGTTGGGGAAGAGAAAATACTGTTTACCTCCGGTGACTGGGGATTGTGGGAAGGAGCCCATGTGTATCATGTGAATGATGCCTACTATGTGTTCGTGATTGCCTCTCCAACCGACAGATGGATCCGGACACAGCTGTGTTACCGGACCGATGACCTGTGGCAGGGAAAATGGGAAGAAAAGACGATCTATCAGGGCGGCATCGGAAATTCGCAGGCAGGGCTTGCACAGGGCGGAATTGTGGATACCGTACAGGGGGACTGGTATGCTTTCGCCTTTCAGGACCGGGGCGGAATAGGACGTTGTCCCTCGATTGTAGCAGTCAGGTGGGAGGATGGCTGGCCGATGATGGGTGTATATGACGCGGAAGGAAGATTTGTAACTAGGGATTACATGATCCGGATGGTGATCAATCTTCCGGAGAGCGGACAGGAGAACTGGTTCGTGGACTCGGATGAATTCGACTATAGAGAAGGTGAGAAACTGAAACTCGTATGGCAGTGGAATCATAATCCGAGGAATGACTTCTGGTCCGTAACGGAGGCACCCGGATATCTGAGACTGACAACGGATGCAGTGGTTAACAACATCTGTTATGCACACAATTCCCTGACCCAGAGGACTGTGGGACCGAAATTTGAATCTGAGATCAAGATCAGTACCGATCATATGAAAGCAGGAGATTATGCTGGATTGTGCGCCATGGCGGATCAGTATGCCATGGTCGGAGTTCTGTGTGATGAAGATGGTAAGAGACATATCTATCAGGCGAACGGATTGTTTCGGGAATCCTTTGATACCCCCAATGAAGTGGTGGAAACACCCCTTGCGGAGGGGCAGGAGGTATACTTGAAGATTGCGTATACATTCAAGTCGGGTTCTTCCGATAATGCATTGTTCTACTATAGTCTGGACGGTGTGAACTGGAACGCCATCGGAGAGCGGTTCCCACTGGGGTTCTCAACGGCGACCACATTTATGGGAACACGCACCTGGCTATTCCACTACGCAACCGAAACGGCCGGCGGATATGTGGACATTGATTATTACCGAGTGCGGTAGATGATACACCGGAACCGGAGCGGCAAATGCTGTATCCGGTTCTTTTTTGGATGATTTAAGGATTCTTTAATAATTCCCGTGGTATTGTGGACACAAGATAAAGCGCGGAGGTTGATATGATACGTAATATTCTGCAAAAAGATTTGAAACGAAAAAGAACAATGAACATCATCATTTTGCTGTTCGTTATTCTGGCAACTCTGTTTGTGGCCAGCAGTGTCAGCAATATTGTGACGGTCATGAACGGGACCGGTTACTATTTTGAACAGGCCGGACTCGGTGATTACACGATTATGTCCATGGGGGAACGATCCGGAGACGGATTCGAGAGTGTCCTCCGGAAGATCCCGGAGGTAAAAGAGTATCTCGTATTGATGAGGTCATCTATGCCTCACAGGATGCCTTTACGGCAAACGGCGAGAGCGTAACCTGCCGAAATGTGGTTATGATGCAGAGTCTGGAGGACGCACAATTGAAGTTCTTCGACGAAGATAACCGAGTGGTGGATTCTGTGGAACCCGGGCGTGCATATGTGACCAGCGATTTCCTAAAACGGAATCATCTGTCCGTCGGAGATCAACTGACAATCCAGCACAATAGTGTGAATGTGACATTGACGATTGCAGGTCGATTGAAGGACGCAATGTTTGGCTCTACCTTTATGGGGAATGTCAGAATCCTGATGAGCGCGGAAGATTTTGCAGGGTTTCAGGAGGACGAGGTTATCCGGCAATATTATCGAGGACAGATCTGTTACATAGACACCGACAATCCCAAAGCACTGTCGTCGCAGATGGGAGATGTGGAAGGAATTGCATTTGACGGCCCGGCATCCATGATCCGGATGTGTTATGTTATGGATATGGTCATTGCAGGGGTATTGATTGTTGTAAGTATCTGTCTTATTTTGGTTTCTTTTGTCGTGCTGAAATTTACAATAACATTCACGCTGCAGGAGGAATTCCGGGAGATCGGCGTCATGAAAGCGATCGGAATCAAGAACCGCAGGATTCGCAGTATCTATCTAATCAAATACCTGGCGCTTGCCATTGTGGGGGCGGGCATCGGACTGGCAGGAAGTATTCCGTTTGCCAATATGCTGCTGAAATCCGTCAGCGAGAATATGGTGCTGGGCAGTGACAATACCGTATGGCTGAATGTGATCAGTGTGTGTGTCGTAGTCCTGGTGATCGTGGGATATGCATACCGGTGTACCGGGAAACTGAAGAAGTATGCCCCGATGGATGCGATCAGAAGCGGTCAGACCGGAGAACGATTCCGTAAGAAGTCCATTTACCGGCTGGGCAGGAGTCATCTCAAACCTTCCGGTTACATGGCAGTCAACGATGTGCTGAGCAGTCCGAAACGATATCTGACCATCGTACTGGCATTCAGCATCTGTGCAATGCTGGTATTTATTCTGGTAAATACGACAGAGACCATGAAAAGTGACAGGCTGGCGTATACTTTCGGAAAAGTCAGTGATGCATATTACACAGATGTGAATGCTTCCATGAAAAATATGCACGGCGAGGGTCATGCGGTCATGGAGCAAAAACTGGATGAATTGGAGGACATTCTGGCGGAAAACGGAATGCCTGCCAAAGCCAGTGTGGAAGCATGGTACAAATATAAAGTTTCCTTCGGGGATGTGGAGTATAAGATTACCTGTATGCAGGGAATCCGCACCCGGATCACGGACTATGTATACAGTAAAGGGACGGTACCGCGGAATGCACATGAGATTGCAATCACGGAACAGATTGCCGATAAAATCGGTGCCGGAATCGGGGATACGGTACAGATTACCATCGGTGATGTGACAGATTCCTATATGATCACGGCATATTTTCAGAGCATGAATCAGATGGGGGAGGTTATTCGAATCCACGAAGAAGTACCAACGGATCTGAGAGACTGTTCCGGACTCATGTCCTTCCAGTTTGATTTCACGGATCATCCGTCCCAGCGGGAGATTGACAGGAGAGTGGAGGAGATGAAGCGGATCTTTGACAGCGATACCGTATTCAATGCGGCAGAATATTCCGTAGATTGTATCGGTGTTGTGGGAATGATGGAGAGTGTCGGTTTTCTGCTGCTGGGAATTACACTGCTGGTGGTGATTCTGGTATCCATCCTGATGGAACGGTCTTTCATCTCCGATGAGAAGAATGAGATTGCGATCCTGAAGGCGGTGGGGTTCCGGGATGCCTGTATCATCGGGTGGCATGTAAAGAGAATGCTTCTGGTCAGTCTGGTGGCTGTGGCAATCGCCGTGGCGCTGGCTGTTCCGATGACAAAGCTGTGCGTTACACCGATTTTCGGTATGATGGGACTGAAGCATCTGCAATATGAGATCAATCCGTGGAAGGTATGTCTGATCTATCCGGGCATTATTCTCGGGGCGACGGTGATAACAACCTATCTGACGGCAAGATATACGAAGAAGATCAACCCATCCGATACAGCAAGCATTGAATAGCAGGAGGAAAAGAGAATGGAAACAATCATCAAGGTGACAGACCTGTGTAAATCATATATCGTAGACAAGAGACAGAATAATGTATTGAAAAATGTGAATCTGGAGATTGAAGAGGGGGAGATGGTGGCTGTTATGGGACCATCCGGTTCCGGCAAATCAACCCTGCTCTATGCAGTGTCGGGAATGGACCGGGCAACCGGCGGGGAGATTCTGTTCCGTGGCAGGGATATTACCAGACTGAATCAGACAGAGCTTGCGGGACTTCGTCTGGAGGAAATGGGATTTATCTTCCAGCAGATGTATATGTTGAAGAATCTGACGATTCTGGATAATATTATTCTGCCGGCCATGCAGCGCGAAGACAACAGGGAGAGCCGGGCGGCAATCGTGAAACGGGGACAGGATATCATGCGCAAATTGGATATTATCGAGATTGCGGATAACGATATCAATGAAGTGTCCGGCGGACAGCTGCAGCGTGCCTGCATCTGCCGGAGTCTCATCAATCATCCGAAGATTATCTTCGCAGATGAACCCACCGGTGCACTGAACCGCTCCTCATCCGATGAAGTCATGGAGGAACTCTTGCGAATAAATGCTTCCGGAACTACAATAATGATGGTGACACATGATGTCAAAGTTGCCGCCAGATGTCAGAGGGTTATTTATCTGGTGGACGGCAACATCAAGGGAGATTACGAACTGGGACATATGACAAGTGGGGATCAGCTCAGAGACAGAGAACGTGCAGTAAACAACTGGCTTATGGAGATGGGCTGGTAGAGGATGGAAGGAAACGTACATGACGCAGACCGATATTCTGATTGTGGAGGATGACAAGAATATAGCCGCTCTGCTGGGGGATTTCTGCAGGGCGAAAGGATATGTGGTGACCGTGGCCGGTGACGGAGATAAGGCGGTTCACCTGTTTGAAACCTATGGCGCGAGGCTGATCATCCTGGACATCATGCTTCCCGGCATGGATGGATTCGGGATTCTGTCCCGGATCCGCAGAGACTGTAATACGCCGGTGCTGATCGTATCTGCCCGGGATTCCAAGGAGGACAAATTGAAAGGGATTCTGGGTGGTGCCGATGACTATATCGAGAAACCCTTTGACATTGATATTCTGCTGGCCAAAATCGACGGAATTTTCCGACGACGTTACGGAAGAGAGGAATTGAGCGCCGGAGATATCCGCGTGGATCTTCAGGGGAAAACAGTCTATCGGGGAGAGAAACAGGTGGATGTGACTGCCAAGGAGTATGAGCTTCTGGTGCTCCTTATGGAACACACGGACAAGGTGCTGGACAAGGATTATCTTTTCCGGGAGGTCTGGGGAATGGACAGTGAATCGGAACAACAGACACTGACGGTCCATATGAAATGGCTTCGGTCAAAGCTGGAAGAGGATCCGAAGAATCCGGTTCATCTGCAGACTGTATGGGGGATCGGCTACAAATTCGTAGAATAGGAGCGCATTGTGAGAAGGTATCGCGTATTGTGCATGATCATTGCCCTGCTGTTCCTGGGGGCAGTGATTGTCGTGAATATAAGTCTGCAGGCTGAAAAAGAGCAGCTTGACCGACCGTATATGGTGGAGATTGCCGGATTGGCGGAACGGATGAATGCAGAGGGGAGTGCATCGTTGGATGAAACCGGGGAGGGGAACCTGCCGGAACGGAACGGGTGCCGGTATGTTACCGCAGTGATCCCCTGTGAGAAGGAATCCGATCTGGTGGCAGCCGGTACGGAGGATTACTGTATTCGGGAAGTAAATGGGCAGCTGTATCGGTTTGAGTACAGGACAGGCAGTAACCGGACGAGAATGACTGTGATAGTCAATTCTGTGCTAACCGGGATCGGATTGCTTCTTTTCGGCGTTCTTTTCTATGTGGGCGCAAAGATCATCGCACCATTTCACCGACTGGAGCAGGTTCCCGGTGAACTGGCAAAAGGGAATCTGTCTACGCCGATTCCGGAGGACCGAAATAAGTTTTTCCATCGGTTTATCTGGGGTACGAATATGCTTCGGGAGAGTCTGGAGGAGCGGCGGGAGCGGGAACTGGAAATGCACAGGGACAAGAAAATGCTGTTGCTGTCTCTGACCCATGATATCAAAACACCGCTTTCCGTGATCAAACTGAATGTTCAGGCATTGCAGAAGAAACTCTACCGGGATGAGGAGAGACGTGGAAGGGCGCTTACGGATATCAGTGGCAAGGTGGATGAGATCGAAAGGTATGTCACACAGATTGTGGCGGCATCCCGGGAGGATTTTCTGGATCTTACCGTGCGGGAGGAAGAGTTTTATCTGTCGGATCTGTTGCGACGTGTCCGGGACTATTACAGTCCCAGACTGGAACTTCGGAAAACGGAATTCCGGATAGAAGAATACAGGGATTGTCTTCTGGCAGGGGATGAGGCCCGGCTGGAGGAGGTTCTGCAGAATATTATCGAGAATGCAGTGAAATACGGTGACGGAGAACGGATCCGGATTGAAACGGGCCGGGAAGACGGATGTGTCCTGATCTCGGTGGCGAATACCGGGGAGGCGCTCGGGCAGGATGAGATGTGGAAGCTGTTTGACAGCTTTTACCGTGGTTCCAATGTGGGCAGGCAGCCGGGCAGCGGACTCGGACTGTATATATGCCGCCGTCTGATGGCGAACATGAATGGAGATATTTTCGCCCGGTACAGGGACGGAGAATTCATTATGACAGTGGTTGTCCGGATGAGTTAGAAGAATTCCGACACGGATTATGAGGCATACGATCGTATGATTGCGCTGTGAAGAGGCGGGGAACCGGGGAGTATGTTGTCAAGGCGTATGCTGCGTAGAATATGTGTGCATGATGCGTAGAATTTGGTAGATGACAGATTATCTGAAATGTGCTATCATATCTGTTGGATTTTGTATTTTGGTGTATTTTTCGGAGGAGACAGGTATGTATATCGCAGACATTGATACAGCAGCCGGAGCGGCGGCGAATAAAGCAGAAGTTCTGAACAAGCATTTCGGTAAATATTTCCTGAGGTCTGTCATGGCGGGATTCTATATGGTTGTGGCTACCCTTCTGTCCAATGTATCTGCAGCAGTGCTGTATCAGGTGGAGGCTTACAGACCCTTTGCAAAACTGACGGGTGCATTGTTGTTCTCCATCGCCATTGTTCTGATTGTATTCATCGGAGGAGAATTGTTTACGGGGAACAACATGACGATGGCGCTCGGAGTCTATCATAAGAGAGTGAAGGTTGCGGATATGCTGAAGGTATGGGTGGTAAGCTATATCGGGAATTTCGTTGGTGCCTTTGTGTTGAGTGCGATCTTCGTTGGCAGCGGTGCATCCAAGGGAATCATGATTGACTACTACAACAGCTTTATTCCGGCGAAGATCTCTGCACCGGCGATGGAATTGTTCTTAAGAGGCATTTTGTGTAATTTCATGGTGTGCCTTGCTGTCTGGACCGGAACCAGAATGAAGAGCGAGAGCGGAAAATTGATCGTGATGTTCTGCGTGATTATGACCTTTGTTGTCTCGGGCTTTGAACACTGTATCGCGAATATGGGGACGTTCCCCATCGCATATATGTTGCTTGGCGGTCTTGATATGGGACTTGTCATGAAGAGCATGCTGTTCGTGACGCTTGGAAATATCGTTGGGGGTGCGGTTCTGCTGGCACTTCCGCTGAAACTGATGAGTTATGACAAATAATGAAATGCAGGATACGGATATGGAAATTCAGACTCCCGGACGGGAATCTGAATTTTTTTTGCGGGATTCAGGTGCCAAAAGCCCTTGATATGTATGATAGCTATCATAGGCTCTTGACACCTGAAACTCTTTGTCCCGCGGTGTATACAGATCCGGCATAGGATTACTGATTGCGGCAAACAGATTTGTGTAGTAGTATTAAGGTAGTGTATTCAGACAACGTAGCGTGTCAGGGAAGCGCAAAACGAACATCGGAAGGAGAGGAACCATGTTAGAATTTAAGTATGACACACAGCTGTTGATCGAAGGAGAAAATCTGGATGAGGACGAGATCAACGATTACATCACGGAGCATTTCAAGGGAGACTGCCTGCTGGCAGTGGGCGATGAGGAACTGATCAAGATTCATTTCCACACCAATGAACCCTGGGACGTTCTGGCATACTGCGCTACACTGGGGGAGATCTATGATATCGTGATAGAAGATATGGACAGACAGTCGAGAGGATTAAAAGGGTGACACCACAGGAATTACTGGAGATTCTGGCAGTTTCGGAGAAACTGAAATGCTATACCAGACATTCATGGACGTCCAACGGGAGACAGGAGAGCATTGCGGATCATAGTTTTCAGCTGGCGTGGATGGCTTTGCTTCTGACGGATGAATATCCTGATCTGGATATGGATCGGGTGATCCGGATGTGCCTGATTCATGATCTCGGAGAGGCAATGACCGGTGATATTCCGGCTTTCAGCAAATCCGGGGCGGATGAGGCTACGGAAGAACAAATGCTGACTGAGTGGGTTAATACCTTTCCGGAGCCGGCAGGAACACGGATCCGGTCGCTTCTTGCGGAGATGCGGGAGCAGCAGACCGGGGAGGCACAGCTGTATAAGGCGTTAGACAAAATGGAGGCTGTGATTCAGCATGACAGAGCGGATCTTGCAACATGGCTTCCGCTGGAATACGAACTTCAGTTTGCATATGGACGTGAGCAGGTGCAGTGCTCACAATATACAAAGGCACTGAAGCAGGAAGTGGATAAACTGACAGAGCAGAAAATCAAAGAAGCAGAACGGACGAATCCGTCCGTGCGCAGATAAGATGCGGAAGAAACCCTACAGGATAAGAGAATGAATCAAATGAGTGAAGAGGATCTGCGGCAGTTGGAAGCCGCCAATCGAAAACTGAATATTCTCATGGAGAATATGCCGGGAGGCGTCATCATCTATGAGGCGGATTCCGGCAGAATCCGGGAAGTCAGCCGGAGCCTTCTGGATATGTTCGGCTGCAGTGAAGAGAAGTTCCGGGATCATTATTGCAATTCTTTCTATCTGCTGATCTACAAGGCGGATCGTGCCAGGGTAAGAGATATGATGGAGCAGCAGATGAATTTCCTGCCGAATGTGGAGATTTCTTTTCGGACAAGGGATCTGCTGGGGGAGTGTAAGTATATGGAATACCGGGGCAGGGTAGTGACGGAGCCGGACGGCAGCAGAATAGTCTATGCGGTTCTGAGCGATGCCAGTGAACGGGTTTTGGTACAGCAGGAACTGCAGCGGATGAATGAGACGCTGTATGTGGAGATGCAGCGTCTCAAACTGTTGCAGGAGGCAGTGGATGATATTCCCTTTGACTACAATATCCTGCGGGATGAGATGGAGATATCCCTGAAAAGAACCAAGAATAATCATGTTGTGATTGAAGGCTTCCGGTCAGAGCGGGAGTATGCCACGCTGATATCGGAGGACACGCTGGAGCAGGCACTCTCTGTTCTTGAAGTAATCACGAAGGAGCCGAAGAAGGGAACCTTGGAATGCAGGATCCATCTGACGGAGGATCAGCCCTATGTATGGTATCGGATCTATTTCGTCAGTTTCCGGGATCATGACGGACGGATGTCCAGAGTGGTGGGGTGCGTGAAGGATATATCCGATGAGAAGAAGAATGAAGAGAGTCTTGTCAACCGGCTGAAGATTGATCCGATGACAGGGATTCTGAATAAGACGTCCATGCAGAACGTGATCAGTGAATATCTGACGCTGTCCAGACCAACCGATCTGCATGCTCTTTTCATGATCGATACGGATAATTTCAAGGCAGTAAATGATAATCTCGGTCATATGATGGGAGACGAGGTCATTCAGATTGTGGCGCGAACTGTGAAAGAAACATTCCGGGATTCCGATTACGTCGGTCGAGTAGGCGGTGATGAGTTCATGGCGTTTATGAAGAATACCACGCCGGAGGCCACGCTGAACCGTGCGAGAGCATTGAATGAGTCTATGAGACGGACATTTGAAAAGGACGGTGTCAGCGTATCCGTCAGTTGCAGTATCGGGATAGCGTTCTATGCCAAGGACGGAGAAGATTTTGAAACATTGTACCGCAATGCGGATGCCAGATTGTATCTTGCCAAGCGTAATGGCAAGAATCGGTTTGAATATCAATAGCACAACAGGGTGCACGGAAGAGGTCCTGCCGAAACGGTGAAAACCGTTGGGCAGGATCTTTGTTTACCCTGCGGGGCCGGAGGATACGGATCGTGTTAGGGGAAGAAAAGGAGAGACGCAATCCGGAACCGGTTATTGGATTAGGAGATATGTATTGACAAATGATGAAATCGTGATATTCTATATTTACATACAAGTATAGTAGGAAGATAGAACAAAAAACAAAAGTTGACTTGCCCTGGAATAGAAACGGTAAAAGAGTCAACAATAGCAATTGGAATAAAACTACAGGAAAAAGAGCAAAGGTACAACCGGAAAGGAAAGAAAAAATGGCAGATTACAAGTTTGAAACGTTACAGTTACATGTGGGACAGGAGCAGCCGGATCCGACGACGGATGCGAGAGCGGTACCAATCTACGCAACAACCTCTTACGTATTCAAGGATTCCGCACAGGCGGCGGGAAGATTCGGATTGACCGAAGGAGGTAACATTTACACTCGTCTGATGAATCCGACATCGGATGTGTTTGAGAAGAGGATTGCTGCACTGGAGGGTGGTGCGGCAGCCTTGGCCACAGCGTCCGGCTCGGCAGCCATCACCTACGCGATTCAGAACATTGCAACGGCGGGAGATCATATTGTGGCTTCCACCAACCTGTACGGCGGAACCTATAATCTGTTGGCCAATACCTTGCGGGAGCAGGGACTTACCACCACATTCGTGGATCCTTCCGATCCGGAGAACTTTGCGTCTGCAATCAAAAAGAATACCAAGCTGCTTTATGCAGAGACCCTTGGAAATCCCAATTCCGATGTCATTGATATCGAGGCGATCTCGGCTATCGCCCATGCGCACGGGATTCCCCTGATCGTGGACAATACATTTGCAACACCTTATATACTGCGTCCGCTGGAGCATGGCGCGGATATTGTTGTACACTCTGCAACAAAATTCATCGGCGGTCACGGCACTGTCATGGGGGGCGTTGTGATTGACGGCGGCACATTCGACTGGGCACAGAATGACAAATTTCCGGGACTGTCCAAGCCCAATCCTTCCTATCACGGCGTTGTGTTTACGGAAGCATGCGGCAACATTGCCTATATCATGAAGATGCGGACAACGCTGATGAGGGATCAGGGTGCCACCATTTCCCCGTTTAACTCGTTCCTGTTACTGCAGGGACTGGAGACTCTGTCACTCAGGGTGGAGAGACATGTGGAGAATGCATTGAAGGTGGTTGCATTTCTTCAGAATCATCCGCAGGTAGAGAGAGTCAATCATCCTTCCCTTGCGGGCGGGAAACAGAAAGAACTATATGACAGATATTTCAAAAACGGTGCGGCATCTATTTTTACCTTTGAGATCAAAGGTGATGCGGCCAAGGCGAAGAAATTCACGGAGAGTCTGGAACTGTTCTCTCTACTGGCAAATGTGGCAGATGTGAAATCACTGGTGATCCATCCGGCATCCACCACACATTCCCAGATGTCAGAGGAGGAACTGCTGCAAACGGGCATCCGTCCGAATACGGTTCGTCTCTCCATCGGTACGGAACATATCGATGATATTATCGCAGATCTGGAGCACGGGTTTGCACTGGTGAAAGAATAAAAATGTTACGGGTATCAAAAATGATTTATGCAGATAATGCGGCTACCACGAAAGTGAGCCATAGAGTGCTGGAGGCCATGCTGCCCTATTGGGAAGAGTACTATGGGAATCCTTCCAGTTTATATGAATTCGGACAAAAAGCAAAAGAAGCATTGGAAGACGCCAGAGAGCGTATTGCGAAGTGCATGGGATGTGAGGCAAGGGAAATTACCTTTACCTCCGGAGGAAGCGAAGCTGACAACCAGGCGATCCGTACCGCTGCAGCAATCGGTGCCGAGGCCGGCAGGAAGCATATTCTCTCAACGGCATTTGAACATCATGCAGTCCTACATACCTTGGAGGCGCTGCGGAAGGAAGGGTATGAGATTACCCTTCTGGATGTGCATGAGAATGGAATCATAACGCCTGAGCAGGTAGCGGAGGCCATCCGCCCGGACACCTGTCTTGTAACGGTGATGTATGCCAATAATGAGATTGGAACGATTCAGCCGATTGGGCAGATCGGTGCCATCTGCAGGGAGCGGGGTGTTCTTTTCCATACGGATGCGGTACAGGCAGTAGGGCATATTCCCGTGGATGTCAGGGAACAGAATATCGATATGCTGTCTCTGTCAGCCCACAAATTCCATGGTCCCAAAGGAGTAGGCGTATTATATGCGCGGAAGGGCATCCGATTAGGCAGTGTGATCTATGGCGGTGCCCAGGAGAGAGGAAAACGCGCAGGAACCGAGAATGTTCCGGCGATCGTAGGAATGGCTGTGGCTCTGGAGGAAGCCTGCGGGCGTCTGGCACAGGATACAGAAACCGTAAGGAAACTGAGGGATCAACTGATAGACGGTTTGGGCAGAATTCCCTATTCGGAACTGAATGGGGATCGGGAGCACAGACTGCCGGGTAACGTGAATTACTGCTTTGAAGGAATCGAAGGAGAGTCTCTGTTGCTTCTATTGGACGACAAGGGAATCTGCGCATCATCAGGGTCCGCATGTACCTCAGGATCACTGGATCCGAGTCATGTGCTTCTGGCCATCGGGCGACCGCATGAAGTGGCTCATGGATCACTCAGGCTGACAATCAATGAAGAGACGACGGAAGCGGATGTGGATTACATGATACAGGCGGTATCCGACGTGGTGGACTACCTGCGGAACATGTCTCCCTTCTGGCGTGACCTTGTGGAAGGCAAGAGATCTCATGTCTTTGCACCGTAAATATCACAGGGCAGGGAAAGAAATACCGGTGTACAGCCGGGGCGCGGTAGATGGAGGTATATATGGCACTGTATAGTGAGAAAGTGATGGATCATTTCCGGAACCCCCGCAATGTAGGAGTGCTGGAAGATGCGGACGGAGTCGGAGAGGTTGGAAATCCGGTCTGTGGCGACATCATGAAGATCTATCTGAAAATAGAGAATGAGATTATTGTGGATGTGAAGTTTGAGACATTTGGCTGCGGAAGCGCGATTGCATCCAGTTCCATGGCAACGGAACTTATCAAGGGAAAACCTTTGTCGGAAGCTCTGAAGCTGACGAACAAAGCTGTGACGGAGGCGCTGGACGGACTACCGCCCCAGAAACTTCACTGCTCCGTATTAGCGGAGGAGGCAATCAAGAAGGCAGTCAAAGATTACTATGATAAACAGGGTATCGCATACGATCATGCTCTTTTCCGTGAGTGTGATGATTGCGCCCATTGTGGGAAAACATGCGGGCCCTGATCGCAATGAGCGGCGGCGTGGATTCCAGCGTTGCCGCTTATCTTATGAAAAAGATGGGATATGATTGTATTGGTTGTACCATGAAGCTGTATGATAACGGGGATGCCGGCGTCCCACGGGAGCATACCTGCTGCTCCCTGGAGGATGTGGAGGATGCCCGCCTGCGGAACGCATTCCCGTGATCAGAACGTTATTCCGAAATTGGAATTGATATCTTCAGATTTCCGGGAAGAATCTACAGGATCTACCAGCAGATGATTCCGCTTGTACTGTGTCGGAGTGCATTTCAGATAGTGGCGGAACCACTTATTGAAATAGCTGGTAGAGTTGAAGCCCACCGACATGGCAAGTTCGGAGATGGAAGCAGCCTTCGGACTGTTCTGAAGGATCAGGTTTGTGGACATGTAGATCCGGTACTTGATCAGATACTCAAACGGCGTCATCTGCAGTGTTCGCTTAAAGCAACGGCAGCATTCACTCTTGCTGATGTGGATTGCATTCGCGATGGCCTCCAGCGTAACATTGTCCGCGTAATGTTCATGAATGTAGGTAAGTGCCTTCTTGGCACGGGCCTCGTCGGAACTGAGCGAATTCTCCCGAATCTTCGGTGCATCAATAATGTACTGCTCCAGCAGATGTAACCAGAGCGTGCACAGACAGCCTTTGACGGCAATCTCATACCCGAATTTCTTCTCGTTGTGAATCTCGATCAGATCGGACAGGGTACGAAGCACCTTTTCCGTATATACTTTGTCTTCGGTCAGCGCCATGTATCGGTAGCCGGCTGTCACCGGGGCAATATATTTGGTACACATATATGTTTCACCGTAGTCAAACAGGAACACAGGATGGAAAATGAATACCTGCAGGATGCACTCCGTATCCCCCTGCGGATAAATACTGTGGAGAACATTGGGGGTAACGATGATGCCCTGCCCTGTGCCGAGTTCGATGGTATCATCAGCAATCTTGTAGAGCACCCTTCCGCTCAGGACGGTGGCAATCTCCATCTCTTCATGCCAGTGCCAGCGGATGAAGCCTGTCTGTAGTTTGTTGAGATTCAGCTGATATACATCCACGGGATATTCCAGTTTCAAATTCTTCTTATCATGCAGCTGCATGTCATTTGGGGCACTCTGGCCGTTTTTCATAATACAAATCTCCATTCCGGAGCATCAGCGACAGACCGAAGGAAATTCTTACATGGATTTCTGTTTCCGGCATCACTGTCTCCACATGCAATCTATAACATCTGAGCCCTATTCTACCACAATGTTGACAAAACAACAATGAAAAATCGATTAAATAATATGAAAAAATGTTAATAAATGTCAAAAATCAGAGAAAGGAAAATTGGATTATTGATGACAGAGAATGAACCGTTTGATTGCATCAAAACTCTCCGGAGTCATATCATGCTCCATTTTGCAAGCATCGGCAGCGGCGATTTGGGGTGAAACGCCGAGAGAAATGAGCCAGTCGGTCAGAAGTGTGTGCCGCTCATAGGTGGATTCCGCAATCCTGCGTCCTTCCTCAGTGAGAAGAATACCGCCGTCCTCGTTCACCAGGATGAGATTTCTGTAACGCAGATTTTTCATTGCGACACTGACACTTGGTTTGGAATAGGAAAGTGCCGCAGCAATATCGATTGACCGTACTGCCGGAAGTCGTTTCGACAGAATCAGGATTGTCTCCAGATAGTCTTCTATGGATTCTTCGGATTTATGCTGGATATAAGACACGGACGTTTCCTCCTCATTTACTGACAATATAGCAAATGCAGTGGTAAAAAGCAAGGGCACGTTTCCGTGCAAGGGGCCGATTTCAGACGTCATAATTTACAATTTGCTT
>JAEDCX010000063.1 GCA_016293925.1 Lachnospiraceae bacterium
ACCAGTGACACGAGGATTTTCAGTCCTCTGCTCTACCAACTGAGCTATCTGGGCAGCTTCCGTAGGGAACCGAAACTCCCTGCGACGTCTGTATTTTATATGACAACGGAGAGAATGTCAAGGTATTCTTACGAAAAACGTTTCTCCATATGGTAAAACGAAAGGAAAATGTCTATAATGAGAGAAGGAAATACGGGAATGAAACAGAGGGTATCATGATGGCTTGGAAGAGGAAGGGCAAAAAGCATCTGCGTGGTTTCAGACTGATCACATATAACATAAAGGCAATTATCGGATTCGAGATATTGTACAAGCTGTTGTTTGCACTGATTTCGGTGCCTTTTATCGTAATGCTCATCAATGCAAGTATTCGTCTGACCGGTTTCCGGTATCTGACGAATCAGAATCTGTTTGCGTACCTTCGGAAGCCGCAGACCATTGTCATGCTGATTCTGATCCTGTTGTTTGCAATGCTGTATATTTTCTTTGAGATGACGGCTCTGACCGGATGCTTCCACGCATCCTATCAGAAGAAAAAGATCACTGCAACGGATATGTTCCGTATGGTGGTGGCCGGTTTCCGCCACGTATTTCGTCCGAATAATATATCGGCTCTGCTGTGGCTTATGATGATTCTGCCGTTTTTTACCATGATATATGTGATTGCACTGGGGTTTCTCACCCATATTCCTAATTTTGTCAAGACAGAATTGAAACGGATTGTTCCGATTCTGATCGCAGCGGGTGTACTGGTTGTTGTGTTGGCAATGCTGGCAATGCGGTATCTGTACTGTATTCAGGAACTGGTTGTGGAGAACAGAGGACTGCGGAAGGGTCGGAAGCATATCCGGGATATGATGCGCGGCAAGTATTGGAGAACCGGTGCGGGACTACTCGGATGGAATCTCTTGTGTGCAGGGTCGGTGGTACTGATTTATCAGGTGATTCTGTTGATGATTGTGGGCATTACGAAGGGACTAAGGATGTCAACCATTCTTCCGGTTGTTACATTGAAGGGTGCCACGAATCTGCGTAATGTGATGCTGATGATCTATTTCCTGTCTTTCGGAATCATCAATACGATGTTTATCATGGATTCGTATCTGCGCCGGAAAGAGTCTATGGAAGAGGAGATTGATGACTATGAGTACCCGAAACAGGTGGGGCGTCATCCGAGACGACTGCACGCCATTATGTGGTATATTATCATTCTGCTTGTCATGAATTCGATCTCCACCATGTCACTGAATTCCAAGAAGCTGGAACTTCAGGCCCAGTTGTTTCAGAAGCCGGTGATTATGGCCCATCGCGGCGCGTCTGTCAAGTGCCCCGAGAACACTCTGTCTGCATTCCGGCAGGCAATTGACGACAAAGCGGACTGGATTGAACTGGACGTGCAGATGACCGGAGACGGGGTGGTAATCTGTACCCACGATCCGAATCTGCGCCGGGTGACCGGGGAGAACCGTAAGGTCTCATCCATGACCTATGAGGAGATACAGAAGCTGGATGCAGGTGCTTTTTTCTCGGAGGAATATACCGGGGAGAAGATTCCCACACTGGAAGAGGTGATGGAGCTTGCGGCCGGTAAGATAAAGCTGAACATCGAGATGAAGCCCACGGGTGATGAGGTCGGTTTCGAGGAAGAAGTCATCCGGATCATTTATCAATATGCCATGGAATACGACTGCATGATCTGTTCCATGAACTACGACACGTTGCGAAGAGTCAAGGAGCTGGCGCCGAATATTACCACAACCTATGTGCTCAGTATGATGTATTCCACGGTGTGGGATCTGGAGGCAGTGGATGCATACAGTATCCACTATATGATGATTACCCCGAATCTGGTCTATCAGATTAAGAGTGCGGGCAAGGACATCTATGCATGGACAGTCAATGACGAAAAGAGTATGGAGCTGATGCTGGAGAGGGGTGTGGATGGCCTGATTACCGATGATTCCCTTCTGGCAACGAAGGTGGTGCTGGCCCGGTATGCACCCGGCACCATTGTGGATATGGTGGAGGAAGCAATCGATGTGACAGGTCCGGTGGCAGAAGCGTCGGGTAAGGACGTTCAGGAAGATGGAGAGGAGTAGGGAATGGAACAGGCATATGAATTGAAATTCTCAGAGGATCGGAACAGTGCCCTGTATGTCACCTGTTGCGGGTGTTCCAAGACAGAACCGCTGCACAGCTTCGGGCCGGCCATCAAGCCCCACTATCTGATCCATTATGTGATGGATGGGAAAGGTGTATTTACCATCGATGGACAGGAATACCCGCTTCGCGCAGGATATGGATTCCTGATCGAACCGGACGAGATGACCTTCTATCAGGCCGACGAGGCGGAACCATGGACCTATGTATGGGTCGGATTCTCCGGCGCACAGGCACCGGGAATCGTGCAGAGCATGGGGCTTAATAAGAAATATCCGGTGTTCTGGTCGGATAAGGGGGACGAATTGTACCAATGCGTCCGTGACATGATGGAGCACAGTACCTACAGTGTGGAAAACGAATTGCGCAGAAACGGTGAACTGAGCATTTTCCTGTCACTGATTGCCGGAAATGTGTCGGTTCAGGAGAGCCATGACGGGAATAAAGCAAACACTTATGTGGAACGGGCCATTGAATTCGTATATAACAACTATTACAATCCGATCAGGGTCACCGATATGGCGGATTATGTCTGCGTGAACAGGAGCTATCTGTATACGCTTTTCCGGTCCCAGATCGGGATGTCGCCGCAACAGTTTCTGACCATGTTCCGGGTGGCGAAAGCCGCACAGCTGCTGCAGATCACGGATCTGTCCATAGAAAGTGTGGCAATCTCCTGCGGATACAGCGATCCCATGGTTTTCTCCAAGATATTCCGCCAGACACGGGGAATGGCTCCTTCTGTGTACCGCAGACAGGTCAAACAGGGCGGGGTGAAAAACAGTAAGGATGATCTGCAGAAGATTGAGGAATTCCTGCGACAGGTACGACAACCGTAAATCTAACATTTTGACAGGTTAAAATAACAAAAATCCTAACAGAATCAGGCATATTTCATTTATATTGAGAGAAAAGAGAAGCATCCGTCACGGAGGATTGTCCGGCGGAGGATGGATGACGGAAGGTGAGGTTACTTATGGCAGATATGCGTGAAACAGTATTGCAGGAGTTTGGTAAGGTATTCGGCAGCACGGAGGGGGCCAGGGTCTATTTCGCTCCGGGACGTGTGAACATGATCGGTGAGCATACGGATTACAACGGAGGACATGTTTTTCCATGTGCACTGACCATCGGTACCTACGGGGTTGCCAGGATCAGAAAAGATAACAGACTGCGTTTCTATTCCATGAATTTCGAGAAGCTCGGCATTGTGGAATCCTCGCTGGAGGATCTGAAACCCTACCCGGAGGCAGACTGGACCAATTATCCGAAGGGAGTCATGTGGGCGTTTGGAGAGCGTGGTATGAAGATGACCTGCGGCATGGAGCTACTGTTGTTCGGTACGATTCCCAACGGTTCCGGGTTGTCTTCGTCCGCATCCGTTGAGGTGCTGACCGGCGCGATCCTGCGGGATTGCTTCGGCTTCGACGTGACCAATCAGGATCTTGCGCTGATCGGTCAGTTCTCCGAGAACCGGTTCAATGGAGTGAACTGCGGGATTATGGATCAGTTTGCCATTGCCATGGGCAGAGAGGGAAATGCGATTTTCCTGGATACGGCAGATCTGTCCTATGAGTACGCGCCCATCCGGCTGGAGGATGCGAAGATCGTGATCGCCTGCTCCAATAAGAAAAGAGGACTGGGCGATTCCAAATACAATGAGCGCAGGAGCGAATGTGAGACAGCCCTTGCCGAACTGCAGAAGGTTGTTGATATCAGGTCGCTGGGAGAATTGGACGAGGAAGCGTTTGAGCGGTACCAATCGGCGATTCAGGATCCGGTACGCAGAAAGCGAGCCAGACATGCCGTGTATGAGAACCAGCGGACCATGAAAGCAGTGCAGGCATTAAAAGAGAATGATGTGGAACAATTCGGTCGGTTGATGAATGCTTCCCATGTGTCTCTGCGGGATGATTATGAGGTGACCGGTATCGAACTGGATACACTGGTGGAGGAAGCATGGAAACAGCCGGGAGTGATCGGCTCCCGTATGACGGGAGCGGGCTTTGGCGGTTGTACCGTCAGCATTGTGAAGACGGAGCATATCGATGCTTTTATCCGGAATGTGGGAGAAGCCTATCTTGCGAAAATCGGGTATGCCGCTGACTTCTATGTCGTTACGATCGGCGGCGGTCCCTGTATTCTGCAGGAAACAATCTGATACACTCAGCAGACCCGTGAGAGGCAGAACGGATGCGGATGCAAACAGGAGGAGTTTATATATGGCGAATGGATACAGTTGTGATTCCTGCCGGAATTATGTATATGATGAGGAATATGATGAGTATGAATGCATGGTCGACATGGACGAGGATGATTATGCGAGACTCCTGAACAGTTCCCGCAGGGAATGTCCCTATTATGACGGGGATGACGAATATAAGGTCGTAAGACATCAGATGTAGATTATAAGGGCGGTGTTCATCGGAACATCGCCCTTGCCTGTCTGTCATAGCATGATTATCTGTCACAGAATTCGGAATTGCAGGGTATCCTGCGTGTCACAGAGGTGCTACTGAAGCATTAAATCGTTTTGCGGATCGGCACTCTGCTACCCTCCGGCAGGGTAAGATACTGAATCATGGTTTCGGCAGCCAGTGAGCCCAATTGTTTCAGGTCGATGGAGGCGGTGAGCAGATCCGGAGACAGATATTCGGCCAGCTCGGTTCCGCCAAAACCGGATGTGCGGATCGGTCGGGCAGCAGGGTGCTCGGACAGATATTTTCTTGCCCCTGCGGCAAGGACATCGGTTCCGCATACGACTGCATCGATTCCGCTGCACTGCGTAAGTAGACGCTGCATCGCGGTGTAGCCGTTTGCAATGGTGGATTCACAGAGCGCGATCAGGGAGGTATCGAGGGGAACTCCCCGGCCCTGAAGCGCTGACTTATAGCCGTCAAACCGGTCGGCACCCCGACATTTGTTCTGCGGCGGAAGACCGATAAAGGCCAGCTTGCATGCACCGCGCAGGATCAACTGTTCCGTCAGATGATGGATGGAGCTGCTGTAATCCGGCACCACCGATGCAAAGCATTCGGTCTCTGCACCCAGCGTCAGAACCGGCAGATCCACCTCTTTGATTTGTTTGACACATGCTTCCGATAACCGGTCACAGATCACCACAATACCGTCGGCACAGCGGGTCTTGGCATTTGCAGCGGCATGAATCAATGCGTCGGTTTCACCCTCCGTACAATGATACAGGAGATCATATCCGTTTTGGGAGAAAACAGAATTCAGTCCGCACAACAGATACCCCATATACTGTGCCAGGGAAGTATCGGTGACGGTATGATGAAAGATCACACTGATCAGTCTGGTCTTTTTCGTACGCAGAATCTGCGCCTGCAGGGAGGGCTTGTAGCCGGTCTCCTCAATGACCCGGCGGATGGCTTCTTTTTTGTCATCACTAAGATAACCGTTATTCAGATAACGGGAAACGGCAGCGGGGGAAACCCCTGCCATTTTGGCGATTTCACTGATTGTCATATAGGTAACCTCGATGGAAGCAGTCTTATGTGAATCCCATGGGAAATCTATGGGAAAGCCCGTAAATTCATTGACTTTACAGATGGTTTCAAGTAGTATGAAAACGATTACAGCAATATTATAGCATGCTTTGTTTGGTTTTCAAGCATGGATGAAAGAGAGAACCGATGCGTTTTGAACTGGTAGCGTTAAATGCAAAGTACATACATTCCAATCCTGCGATTCATTCCCTGCGATCCTATGCCCTGCATAAGCATCCGGAGTATGAAGAGAATGTGATTCTGTCGGAGTATACCATCAACAACCGGGAGGAAGAGATTCTCTCCGGACTCTATCAGAGTCATGCGGATGTGATCGGGTTCTCGGTGTATATCTGGAACTGGAAGATGCTGCGCAGCTTGCTCCCGGATCTGCACCGTATCCTGCCGGAAACGCAGATCTGGCTGGGCGGTCCCGAGGTGAGCTTCGATGCGTTGCAGATTCTGGAGGAGTTTCCGTTTCTGACGGGTATCATGATCGGAGAAGGTGAAGTTACCTTCACGGAAGTACTGGAATATTACATGAAGCGGGAACGAATTGATCAGGATGCCAGGACAGGAGCATCACCGGAGGACGATCTTCATTCGATTCCGGGATTAGCACTTCATGGCGGTTACACCGCCGTACGGGAACTGACCGATTTGAGTGAGGTTCCTTTTCTGTATGATGAACTGGACAGCTTTCGGAACAGAATTTTGTATTATGAGTCCCAGCGTGGCTGTCCGTACCGCTGCAGCTATTGCTTATCCTCCATCGACAAAAGAGTACGCTTCCGCGATCTGGAACTGGTATACCGGGAACTTGCTTTTTTCCTGGAAAACAGGGTTGCTCAGGTGAAATTCATTGACAGGACATTCAATTGCAGGGAAGAACATGCCCTGAGCATCTGGAAGTATATTCGTGAGCATGATAACGGGGTAACCAATTTTCATTTTGAGGTGGCAGCGGAGGATATGACGGAGGCGGAACTGGAAGTGCTCTCCGGGATGCGCCCCGGTCTGGTACAACTGGAGATCGGTGTCCAGACCACCAATCCACAGACACTGCGGGAGATCCACAGAGGCATGAATCCGGACCGCCTGCGGGACATTTTGCGAAGATTACGCAGCCCTCATAACATTCACATTCATCTTGATCTGATTGCAGGCCTGCCCTGGGAGAATTATGAGAGCTTTACCCATTCCTTTGACGACGTATATCGGATGAAGCCGGAGCAGCTGCAGCTGGGTTTTCTCAAGGTGCTGAAAGGATCACAGATGCAGGAACGGGCGGAGGAATACGGTCTGGTCTATCACGAGAATCCACCCTATGAAGTGATTCGTACCAGATGGCTCAGCTATGACGACGTGATTGCGCTCAAAGAAGTGGAAGAGATGGTGGAGCTCTATTACAATTCCGGGCAATACCGTCATATTTTGCCGGTTCTGGTGGCTGACAGCGAGTCTCCTTTTGCTTTTTTCCGCGGGCTGGCCGAGTATTACCGGGAGCACGGCTATACGGTAAATGTACCCTCCCGCACGGTAAAATACCGGATACTGCTGGATTATGCAGTGTCGAGACATCCGGAGCAGGAAGAACTGTACCGGGAGCTTCTGGTGTTTGATCTGTATTTGCGGGAGAATCTGAAGTCCAGACCGGAATTCGCCGGGGACCAGTGGGAATACTACGACCGGATCAGCGCATTCTACAAGCAGGAGGAGCAGGAGCGCAGGTTTCTTCCCGACTATACGGAGTATCATGCCAGACAGCTGCAGAAGATGACGCATATGGAATATTTCCTGTATTCTGTCTGGGAAGCAGATGCGGATCAGGAGGATCGGAAGCCCGAACTGTGCGACAGGCCGTATCCGGTTCTGTTTGATTACAGGACGAGGGATCCGCTGACGCAGGACGCGAGATTTGTTGTGGTGCGGGATTGACGGGATGGACATTACAGATAAACAATTCGGAGAGAGAATATGACGAAACAAGTAGAAGAGATCCTTCGTCGGTTGGACGAAGCGTACGGAACAGAATTCAAATGCTATCTGAATCATGAAAATGCCTGGCAGCTATTGATTGCTACGATTATGAGTGCGCAATGTACGGATGCCAGAGTCAATATGGTAACAGCGGATCTTTTTCGGAAATATCCCGACGTAGAGGCATTGGCAGGGGCTGATCTTGCAGAATTGGAACAGGATATCCACTCTGTCGGCTTCTACCACAACAAAGCGAAGAATATCATCCTGTGCTGCAGGCAGCTGCTGGAACGCTTCGGGGGAGAGGTTCCGAAGGATATTGAGAGCCTGACACAGCTTGCCGGCGTTGGACGCAAAACAGCCAATGTGATCCGGGGGAATATCTACCGGGAACCAAGTATTGTGGTGGATACCCATGTAAAAAGAGTATCCCGCAAACTGGGTCTGACCCGGGAGGAGGATCCGGTGAAAATAGAATACGACCTGATGAAAAAACTGCCCAGGGATCATTGGATCCGCTATAATATCCAGATCATCCGGCTGGGAAGAACGATCTGCAAGGCTCCGACACCGGATTGTATGAGCTGTTTTCTGAAGGATGTATGTAAGGAGTATAAGCGCAAATGACAGATTCCTACTGTGTTCTGGATCTTGAGACAACGGGTCTGGATCCCAAGCGAGACAGAATCATAGAGATCGGTGCCGTCAGAATCCGAAACGGAGTGATTACGGATACTTTTCGAAGCTTTGTGAATCCGGCAGGGAAGCTGGAGGACAGGATTGTTGCGCTGACGGGAATCCGTGATACCGATCTGGCAGATGCTCCCTATATCGAGGATGTGTTGGATGATCTGCTGGCGTTTCTCGGCGACGATGTTCTGGTAGGGCATAGTGTGCTGTTCGATTTCTCTTTTGTGAAAAGAGCAGCCGTAAACCGGCACAGAGTGTTTGCAAAACAGGCCATCGATACGCTGAAGATATCCCGCAAATATCTGCAGGCGCTGCCGAGCCGGGCACTGGGGGCGTTGTGTGAGCATTACGGGATTCATTACCGTCCCCACAGGGCACTGGACGATGCGATTGCAACCCATGAATTGCTGCAGCGGCTGAAACAGGAGTTTGAAACGGGAGAAACCGCTGCGGATTTTGAACCGTCGGAGCTCGTCTATCAGGTCAAAAGAGAAAGCCCGGCATCTCCGCGCCAGATTGAGAGACTGCACAGGGTGGCCGGGGAACATGGCGTTGCACTTTCGATGGATCCGACACATATGACCAGAAATGAAGTGAGCAGACTGACGGATCTGATCCTCAACGGTTCTCTCCGAGCAGAGAATCCAGATGACGTACAATCATGTCCTTCGTCAGGGAACGAAGGGTGAGTGCCTGCTCGCGCAGTGCACGTATGGCATCGAGGTTCCCGGCTTCAGAATATATGCCGGCCAGAAGGGAGTAGGATTTACTGATGTCAGAGCCTGTGGATATTGCGTATTCCAGTATAATACGGGCCTGTTGTGGGCATTCTTTCTGACAGAGCGCTTCTGCCCATTTGTGGAGGGTGCGGACCAGCTGCGTGTAATTGTTGTCATAGATGGTCAGAATCTGCAGATTCGGCGCACCGTACTGGAGTTTCAGATCGGTATTGGTGAGGCCGGTGAGGTTCACAGCCTTTTTGTGCTCGTAGGTGCGTACCAGACGTTCACAATCTTCGATCACCTCATCACCGGGACAGGCACCAAAGGGCAGTGTTTCCATGGGAACCGTGAGGAAGGCAAGATCGTCCAGAGGCTTCCGCAGTGTCGTGTTTGCTTCCCTCTCCCGCTCCCAATAAAAAGCATCCTCATGCTCCTTGCGTCTGGAAGCCTTGCGCATGCCATATGTGAGCGTTATTCCGAATACAATAAAACTTGCCAAAAAAGGAAATTTCATATATAATGTCCTTTCAAGTTAAGAGGTGATTTTATGTTTCAAATGAACAAAAAAAGAGTCAGAATAGTTGCTTCCGTCATTATTGTTATCCTGGTGCTGGCTATGGTCGTACCCATGATTCTCTCCGCAGCAATGTAGCGTGCGGAATGTAATGAAGATGCTCTTTTATCTTATCTTACGGGGTGGATTCAGTCAATAAAGGAGAACGGAATTGAAGTGTTTGTGTAAATTCGGTAAGCTGCTTGGCGCGGTAATCGGGCTGGCGGCGGGTGTTTTTTTCATACAGGGCGGTACGGCTTATGCCTATAATCCGGAAGGTGTTATTGCAGGCGGAATCTACGTGGGAGATCAGTGCCTGGAGGGTATGACGTTTGAACAGGCGGATGCGGCCGTGAAGGAGATGGCGCAGGAATATCTGAACGGTGAGATTACACTGGTATATGACGCGGAGCATTCGGTGACCGTGTCTGCCGGGGATCTGGGACTGTGCTGGACCAATGAGGATCTTCTGAACGGAGTGGATGCCTACGCAGCCGGCGGGAATGTGGTAAGCAGATTCAAGGAGAAGCAGGATCTGCTTGCGGAGAATGTGAATCTGAAACTTACGTTTGCGTATGACGAAGCTGCTGTGACGACCATTCTGGAAGAGCAGTGTACAGTATTTGACTGCGAGAAAGTCGAAGCATCCCTGACCAGGGAAAACGGGGAATTTGTGATTTACGAAGGAACGGACGGCAGAATACTGGATGTGGAAGCATCCATGCTGGGACTGGATGATTATATCCAACAGGATTGGAAGGGCGGCAGTGGGGAATTTGCACTGACGGTTGCAGTAGATGAGCGGATATGGGATGCAGATGACCTGGGAGAGGTGACGGATCTACTGGGGACCTATACCACCAGCTACAAGAGCTCCGGGGCATCCAGATCAGGGAATATCGTGAATGCTGCGGAGAAATGTAACGGTAAGACGGTATATCCGGGCGAAGAGTATTCCACCAAGTCATACATGGTTCCTTTTACTACGGAAAACGGATACCGGGAGGCGCACGCATATTCCGGAGGACGGGTGATCGACAGTGTCGGCGGTGGAATCTGCCAGGTTTCTTCCACCCTGTACAATGCGGTTCTGATGGCGGAATTGGAGATTACCTGCCGCAAGAATCATGCGATGACCGTAGAGTATGTTCCGCTGTCCTGTGACGCCACGATCTCGGCAGACTCCAATATTGACTTTACATGGGTGAATAATACGGAGTATCCGGTTTATGTGGAGATGATCACTACCAAAAAGAAGCAGATTACGGTGAATATCTACGGCAAAGAGACGAGACCGGAGAACAGAACCATAGAATATGTTTCGGAAGTGCTGGAGGAGAGTCATGCCGAAGGCGAGAAGATCTACGGAGACGGGACGAAGCCAGCAGGATACATGACAGTAACTTCCCCTTATACAGGCTATAAAGCCAAACTGTGGAAGGTGGTTTATGTGGACGGAGTGGAAACGGAGCGGATTCCGGTGAATGAAAGCAAATACAAGGCGACTCCGCGTACAGCTACGGTGGGAACTGCCACCTCCAATCCGGTCATTGCAAATGAACTGAATGCGGCCATCTGGTATGGCAGTATTGAGAATATGAGATATATTGTGGACAGAGTCAATAACGGTGACTTTGATTAGTCCGGCATATCCTCTGGCAGACCGACAGCAGCCGGAGGGAGAGAATGAGAGAGGTGTATCATGAACATTGGAAAGATATCGGAGAACGTTTACAAACGTTCGGTACTGAGAGTGATACAACCGAATAGAGTGGATGGCATCAAGAGCGCAGACCTGGGGGAGGACTGCGCTTCTTTTACAGATACAGAACCGGACAGAAGGAATACTCTTGTGACCACAACCGGAATAATCAACTATACAGAGCGTAACATGGGTAAGGTCGCAGTATATCGGGCCGCGGATCTGCTGGCTGCCGCGGGGGCGGAGCCGGCAGGTATACTGGTTGATATCCTGCTTGCTCCGAATCGAAGAGAGATCAGTCTGAAACGTATTGTGGCAGATCTGGAAGAAACGGCCGCTGCATGCAATATGCAGGTCATGCAGGTGCAGGCGGAGGTAACGGACCGGGTCAGTCATACGGTGTTGACAATGACGGGAATCGGCTATCAGACAGCGGCCGGAGCAGGATTGTCAGCAGGTGCGGTACAACCGGGTCAGGATATTGTCATGACAAAATACATTGGAGTGGAAGGTACATATTTACTAGCGGACGCACTTCGTGATAAAATAATTGAGAGGCTGCCGGTTTCATTCGTGGATCGCATACTTGCCGAACCCGGGCGGATGGACAGCAGACTGGAAGCCGGGATCGCCGCAGAGCATGGAGCGGTATGCCTGCATGCAGTGACGGAGGGCGGTATTTTCGCAGCGTTGTGGAATATGGCGGAGCGTGCCGGAATAGGATTAAAGGTGGATCTGAAACGTATTCCGGTGCGTCAGGAGACCGTGGAGTTCTGTGAACTGTGGAATCTGAACCCCTACCAGATGATGTCAACCGGTTCTCTTCTGTGCATTACGGACAGAGGAGAGGAATTGGTAGAGAAACTGGAGAAGGCCGGAATTCCGGCAGCAGTGATCGGGCTTGTGACAGATAACAATGACAGAATCGTCGTGAATGAAGACGAGACGAGATATCTTGATTTACCGAAATCAGACGAGATACATTTTATTTATGACAAGATAGGAGAGAGAGTATGAGAGAACAGATTTTATCCATCATCGAGAAAAACAGCAGAATCGATATGAAAGAACTTGCTGTATTAATGGGTATGGAGGAGATAGATGTCGCGAATGAGCTGGCGGCGATGGAAGCGGAGGGCATTATCTGCGGTTACCACACTCTGGTAGACTGGTCCAAAACTTCCAACGAGAAAGTCAGCGCATTAATCGAAGTTCGCGTAACACCACAGAGAGGTCAGGGATTTGACAACATTGCAGAGAGAATCTACAAGTATCCGGAAGTCAACGCAGTGTATCTGATCTCCGGAGGATTTGACCTGCTGGTTACTCTGGAAGGCAAATCCCTGAAAGAAGTATCCACCTTTGTATCCGAGAAACTTTCTACACTGGATTCTGTGTTAAGCACTGCAACACATTTCATCCTGAAAAAGTACAAGGATCACGGTACAATTCTGGCTAAGAATCACACAGATGAAAGAGAGATTATTACACCATGAAAAATATGTTATCAGAAGAAGTAGTTGCACTGAAACCGTCCGGCATCCGCAAATTCTTTGATATTGTCAGCGAGATGAAGGACGCTATCTCACTGGGCGTGGGAGAGCCTGATTTCGATACGCCCTGGTTCATCCGGGACGAGGGAATTTATTCCCTGGAGAAAGGAAGAACCTTCTATACATCCAATGCAGGCCTGAAAGAGCTGAAGATGGAGATCTGTACCTATCTTCACAGGAAATATCAATGTAATTATCATTACGCAGATGAGGTTATCGTTACTGTAGGCGGTTCCGAAGCGATTGATATCGGTCTGCGTGCCGTGATTAATCCGGGGGATGAGGTTTTGATCCCGCAGCCAAGTTATGTTTCCTATGAACCCTGCGCGATTATGGCAGGAGCCAAGCCGGTTATTATTAACCTCAAGAATGAGAACCAGTTCCGGTTAACACCCGAAGAACTGGAGGAGAAGATCACAGAGCATACCAAGGTCCTTATTTTACCATTCCCGAACAATCCTACGGGTGCTATCATGGAGCGGGAGGATCTGGAGAAAATCGCTAAGATCTGTATTGAGAAGGACATTCTTGTGATGTCTGACGAAATTTATTCAGAACTATCCTACAATAAACCGCACGTATCCATTGCATCCCTGCCGGGCATGAAAGAGAGAACTATCCTGATCAACGGCTTCTCCAAGGCATATGCCATGACCGGATGGAGACTGGGGTATGCCTGCGGTCCTGTAGAGATCATCCGGCAGATGACCAAGATTCATCAGTTTGCCATCATGTGTGCTCCCACCACCAGCCAGTATGCAGCTGTTGAGGCATTGCGGCACGGCGATGAGGCAGTTGCCGAGATGCGGGAAGCATATAATCAGCGGAGAAGATTCGTGATGAATGCGTTCAAAGAGATGGGGCTGTCCTGCTTCGAACCTTTCGGAGCTTTCTATGCATTTCCCTGCATCAAGGAATTTGGAATGACCAGTGATGAGTTTGCAACCCGCTTCCTGAAAGAGTATAAGGTTGCTGTTGTTCCGGGAACTGCGTTCGGTGACTGCGGAGAAGGATTCCTCCGGATTTCGTACGCATATTCTATCGATAATCTTCGGAAAGCACTGGGAAGAATGGCAGAGTTTGTTGACAAATTGAGAAAAGAGAAAGCGTGATATGTTGCACATTGTACTGCACCAGCCTGAGATTCCGCAGAACACAGGGAACATCGGAAGAACCTGTGTTGCTACCGGTACGGCATTGCATCTGATCGAACCGCTCGGATTTCGCCTGGATGAGAAGGCGGTAAAACGTTCCGGAATGGATTACTGGCAGCATCTGGATCTGCACCGATACATGAATTACAGTGAATTCTGCAGCAGGAATCCGGGGGCCAGGGTCTGGATGGCGACCACCAAAGCGAAATACATATATACAGAAGTGGAATATGGTCCCAATGATTATATTATGTTTGGGAAGGAGAGTGCCGGCATTCCGGAGGAGATTCTGGTTGAGAACGAGGAGCATTGCATCCGAATTCCGATGCTGCCAACAATCCGTTCCCTGAATCTGTCCAATTCTGTGAATATCATTCTCTATGAAGCATTAAGACAGCAGAATTTTGCCGGTATGCAGCGTGCCGGCGAACTGCATCGTCTGCACTGGAAGGAGTAAAATATGAAATATACGTTTGAAGCAGCCATTGAGAAAACCGATCAGGGTGGATTGATCAGAATCCCTTTCAACGTATGGGAGATCTGCAAAAAAGAAGGTGACATTGCCGTCAAGGTCAGAATTGAGGACACGGTATTCGTATGCAATCTGCAGCCGGAGGGCAACGGCTATTACGGTATCGCCGTACAGGAGAGTGTTTTGGAGACATTTGAGATCGGAAAGGAATACCGGATTACGTTCCGCGTGATGCAGTCTACTGCGGAAGCAAGTCCCTATAGTACAGCAAACCCTATCCGTAAGATTGACAGTATGGAGGTTGTGATTCAGCCTCATGACGGTCTGTGTGGGCAGTCCTGCGTAGCGATGCTGGCAGGCATCAGTCTGGAGGATGCCATCAACACTATGCACTGCGGAGAGTGGCAGGCAACCATGAACAAGATTGTTGGTGCGCTGAATTATTTCGGCATCGACCATTCGGAGGAGATCATCTATACCAACGGTAAAGAGGATGTGATTCTTCCCAAGTGCTGCATCATCATGGAGAAGATGGGGCGGTTCAGCCATTATCTGGTATACTTCGATGGGAAGGGATATGATTCCAATCTCGGAGTTCTGGAACATTATGATGTGACCAAGATTAAGGGATATATGGAAGTATATGTGTAGAATGATGTATGTGGCACAGTAGCGTCGCGTATTGTTGCGGATCAGCCTTTTTCAACAGGTTGATCCGCTTTTATGACCCAAGCGGATGATTCTCATGGAGGATGAAATGAGCAAAAGAATCATAGGAATATCCGTATTTTTGATGGCAATTCTGGGCATGGTGCGCAGAATACCCTGACGATTACCGGAGTTACTGTGCCGAAAAGCGGAGTGTACGAGAC
>JAEDCX010000064.1 GCA_016293925.1 Lachnospiraceae bacterium
AGGTAAATCATGATATGCCACAGCTTGTTGGGTAATCGTGCAACGAGAATATCATCAACCATCGAAGAAAGTTTAAAAATGCGACAAATCAACAGCTATATATACCATTTTGAAATGAAATTAAACTTGACCTTGTTGGAAACTGGTATTATATTAGGTTTATAAAAGCGACAAATTAGTTTACATATAACCCAAGTTGATTTATAAAACATGGAGGTGTTGATTTTGAATTTGTATTTTGAACTATTGAAAACTCCAGTATTTACTGTGGAAGATGTAAATAAATATTATGACAATATGGACAGCGCTCGCTCTGCAATCAAGCGATTGATGAAGGAGGGAATGGTGGCGAAAATCCGTAACAATATGTATACCTGCATCAGTGGAGAGACAGGGGCGCCGGTTGCTAATCGATTTCAGATAGCAAGCAAGATTACGCCAACCTCTTATGTGTCTCACCATACCGCTATGGAATATTATGGGATAACCGATCAGGTATATTACGATGTCTATGTTGCATCAGAAACCAGCTTTCGAGAGTTTGATTTTGATGGATACACCTATCGATATGTGGCATCAAAGGATCTGGAAGGTGTGGAAACACCTGCTCTGAGCGGTGGGATCCGGATTACAAATCTTGAACGAACCGTAGTAGACTGCGTAAAGGATATGGATAAAATATCAGGAATTGAAGAGGTTCTTCAGGACATTGGAAGTGTGAAATGGATGCAAGAAAAAAGAGTGTTGAAATATTTAGCCCTCTTGTCTAATCAGTTCCTATACCAGAAGATGGGATTTCTTCTTTCTGGACATAAAGAGCAGATGGGGTTGTCAGATGAATTTTTTGATACCTGTAAAAGTCAAATAGGAAAGAGCAAGCGTTATTTGACTAAGGATATGTCAGCTGGACGATATGTTGATGAGTGGAAGCTGGTGATTCCAGAGAATCTTTATAATTTGAAGAATGGGGTGATGGAATGAAGATACGTATGGTGCATCCTATGAAAATAGTGAGTAGAATATTCTACATAATCGCTGTCGTATCGTTGGCGATGGGAGCATCTTTTCATGGATACAGAATGCATCCGGAGGATGTTTCGAAATACAATATAGGTATTACGATGGGAGTCGTAATGATTTCTGTATTTGCGATTTCACTTATTGTTGCAGTTATCTTGACAATATTAGCAAGAAAAGCAGAAAAAATCATAAACACACAAATTTTGGACACCCGGAAGTGCAATGATACGAGGAAAGCGGGGGGCATGATGAAGGAATATAAATTCTATGGTTGGCAGACTGCAGATGTTCCGGCAGTGAATGAAGAATATAAAAAGGTTAAAGATCCAAGACATCTATATGATTTGTTGTCAGAGATCTGGTGTGCAGATACCTGCGCGCCAAGAATGAGAGATGGCTGGTCAAAAGAGAATATGACGCTGGGGCAGTGTTCGATTACGGCTTTTCTGGCACAGGATATTTTTGGTGGAGAGGTATATGGAATCCTAAGAAGTGGTGGTAACTATCACTGCTACAATGTGATTGGTGATTATGTATTTGATCTTACGAGTGAGCAGTTCGGTGACGAAGTTTTATCCTATGAGGATAATCCTGTCCAAAGTCGTGAGGTTCATTTCGCCAAGGAAGAGAAACGATTGAGATATGAATACCTGAGAGAAGAGTTGAAGAAGTTAATAAAGAAAATACAGTAGAAAGAACACTGAAAAATGGGGGTGCAGGTGATGGCTATTTATGCAATTTTTTATTGATGGAGTTGATTCTTATCCTTATTCTACGAAAGATGATGATAGAGTTATTCCCTTACTCGTATATGAAGAATGTGACGGATATGGAATGTATTATTCGTTACTGGAGAATGGGGAAAGAAAGATATTGAAGCAAAACACACCTAAGGGTGACGGTACGATTTAGCGGAAACCACTTTGCGATAAGTCTAGTTTTTCGGACACGGGATGATTTTTAATGCTTAAATGTGGCTGGAAATAGAGTTGCCTTATCGATGTTGAACATGTATAATGAAATGTGCAGTATAACTACCAAAATCCGGGATTTGTTCCTCAGTCAGACAATAATACATTACAACGGTGAGGAACGAAGACACCGACATTACGATTCAGAATGATACCATTTATAACGAGAAGACAAAGAGCGGAAAAGAGAAAAAAGAGATTTCGGTTGATTGCCATTGCTGTCATAGCAATGGCAATGATTTGTTTTGCGCTTATGTGGGCGTTGAACGGGAGAAGGGGGGAGGAGCCCGACGAGTACCGGGCATATCCGGACATTCCGGAGTATTGCGGACAGGCATATGCGGTGATCCATGGTAATGTGCCATTCTTCGAGGAGGCGGACAAGAACACGAACGCTTTCGAGTGTTACAGTTCCCTGGACAGTCTCGGCAGATGCGGCGTTGCATACGCGAACGTCAGCAGAGAGCTGATGCCCACGGAAGCAAGAGGAGAGATTGGCAGTATCAAACCATCCGGATGGCGCCAGGCAAAATACGAAGGGATTGTCGATTCCCGGCCGCCGTATTTGTATAACCGCTGTCATCTCATTGCTTACTGCCTGACTGCGGAGAATGCGAACGAGAAAAACCTGATTACGGGAACCAGATATATGAATGTGGAGGGGATGCTGCCGTTTGAGGAGCAGGTGGCAGGATATCTGGACCGGAATGATAACCATGTATTATACCGGGTGACGCCGGTATTTGAAGGAGATAATCTGGTGGCAAGCGGCGTACTGATGGAAGCGTATTCCGTGGAGGATGAGGGAGCCGGAATCTGTTTCTGCGTGTTCTGCTACAATGTGCAGCCCGGGATTGAGATTGACTATCGGACGGGAGAGAGTATGCTGCAGGAGCATTCCGATCCGTCAGAGTGACAGGGAACGGTATTCTGCATATTATATCCATCCGTTCCCGGGGAAAAAATAATACTTGACTCTCCCCTTAAGGGAAGAAGATATCATCCTTCTTGTGAAGAAAAGCAAGGAGGTTTTTTTATGGAGGAACAATGTATCAGTGTTAGGAATCTGACAAAATCCTTTGGCGACGCACCGTTGTAGACAATCTGTCATTTGATGTGAAGCAGGGTGAAGTCTTCGCACTTCTGGGACACAACGGAGCGGGGGGAGAGCATTACCGCGCAGTATCTGCGCAAACATGCACCGTTCCGCTAGGAATATGTTGATATGAGCCATTGGCGCGGAAACCGGCCGGAAGGCGGTTGTGGGATGGCGGAATCTGTTCAGAGGCTTCTTTTACAATAATGAAAACCCTTGTCACGGCTGTGGCAAGGGTTTTGCTAATTTCTGTAGGAAACAATGTATTTTATCATACGTAAAAGTTCTTTTTGATTATCGACGGATTGGTTCATAATTATGTCGTAGCATTGATCCGCAACGGAATAGTCATGTCCATTGGAAGAGATATTCTGCATCAGGTCACTCATGGGATAGTCCAGGGCATTGCATAACTTTTCAAGGCTTTCTATGGTGAGATTTTTCTCTCCTCTCTCAACCTGTCCGATATAGGTCGGATGCAGATTGGCAAGCTCGGCAACCTGTTCCTGTGTATACCCTTTTTCTATTCTCTTACATCTCAATTTCTTACCTACCCTGTCTGCAATTAAACTCATGAAACACCTCCAATCTGTGTATCAGTTTAATTTTATATATATGCAACGATGACATGAATATACTACTAATATGAAACAATAGCGCATAAATACTATAAATTGTGTCAAGAATAGACCAGATACTGAGCGAATCGATATCCATTTTTAAAAGTTGGTCTTTTTTGTCGGAATGTAGCCTGTTTTTGCATGATGGATTGAGGCCGGTGAGTAGCATCAATAAAATATTTTAGGGATGAAAGTCATACATTGCCATAAAGTGTATTTTGTTATGTCTTTTGACATGGTTCTAAACGAAGCATTGTGTAAAGTGGGTACTGCCAGTGTATACAGTACCCATCTTTCACAAAATTGGGAAAGACAATGTGAGGAACAGTAGTAATGAAGATCATTTTTGATAATGTACTGATTAGGCGGGGATACTCTGAAGAGGACACAGATAAGTAGGTAAAGAGAATAGTAGATGCATTGTATGGAAACCGTAAGCAGGCTTTAGGATGCATTGATGGCTTCTGTGCATGGGTAACAGGAATGATTTTAGCCGATATATTCAATAAAGATAGTATGTTAACATCAAAATAAATCAAACATACTGCCGAAATGCTATTGCTTTTTGCACCGAATTGTAATACTACAGTATTGGCAAAACGGCAGTAAAACAATTTTGTTGCCGAAATGATAAGGAGAAGAGAAAATTTTACGGAAGAACACATAAGGCAATTGGATGCTTTTTGCTTGAAAAGTGATTCTTTCAAATGAGAGTAAACACCATGATACATTATCAGAAAAAGGAAAAAACCGTTTATTGAACATAGATATCGTACTTGATATAATACAGTTTATGATGAATTGTGTCGAAGATTTGTGGGGAAATATGTGATGGAGGATACGTTGTGAGAATATTCTTTGTACAGGATAACTTTTTCCCATAATGAAGCGTCTAATATACAGAATGCACGGAGAGTGAGGAATAGATATGCAGCGGAAGTGGGGATATTTGTTTGCCGGTCTGGCGGCAGTTCTGATGGTGGGAGCGATTATTGTGTGCGCGGCCAATCTGCCGGATAGTGTTGCAGAGGATGGAGTGAACAGGAAGGGCAGTCTGAGGGCGGATACACCGAACCCTCCGTTGTCGGATGGCGAGGCGGTGTCGGATGGTGAGACGCAAACGGATGGTGAAACGGAGACGGAAGTGGATAGCGATGCGGAACCGGTAGATGATTACGATTACTCCATGCCGGTGCCTCAGTCGGAGGCTGTTTCGGAGGAATATTTTGACGATGCCGTATTTATCGGGGATTCCAGAACGGAAGGGCTGATCATGTATACGGACCTTCCGAATACAACCGCCTATACCGACAAGGGACTGATGGTGGATACCGTGTTTACGAAGCCCGTCATCAAACGGGACGGGAAGCAGATCACCGTGATGGATGCCTTGCGTGAGACGGAATTCGGTAAGGTGTATATTATGTTCGGCATCAATGAAACCGGCTGGTCCTATGATTACGTTTTCATAGAGAAGTACGGGAAACTGATCGATGAGATCAGGGAGATCAATCCGGAAGCCAGCATCTATGTGCAGGAGATTATCCCGGTTACCCGCAAAGTATCCGATACCCATAGTTATGTGAAAAACAGTAAGATCAATGAGTACAATGAACTGATTCGGGAAATGGCGCAGGAGAAGAAGATCTATTATATCGATGTGGGCAACGCGGTCGCGGATGAGGACGGATGCCTGCCGGAGAATGCTGCGGTGGATGGAATTCATCTGAAGAAAACCTACTGTGAGATGTGGCTGGATTATTTGAAAACGCATACGGTATCCGGATAACAAGTACCGAATAGAACAAGTTTCTAAAAACTACAATAAATAATACGAGGATAAAGTGTAATGAACGTGCGAAGAATTGTATCCGGGTGGATTGGGATCATGCTGAGCGTATTCCTGCTGTCCGGTTGTGCTGGCAGACAGGATGATATCGAGATAGATGTCCATGGATTGAGTAGTGAACTGCTCTCGCAGATTGCATTCGTGGATGAACTGAATGCGGTCGGAGAGTCCGTGATAGACAGGATCTACGGGATAGAGGATTATGTGCAGGCAGAGGTGTACATCGGCAGCGGTGCAACGGCGGAGGAAATTGCCGTGTTTGAGTTTGCCGATACGGAATCGGCCGCTGACGGACTGCAGCTGGCGTTGGAACGGATCGAGGACCAGAAGGCGGATTACGAAGCATATATTCCCGAAGAGGTCAAAAAGCTGGATCGTGCCGTTGTGAAACGATACGGCAGATATGTGGTGGTGTGTGTTTCTGACAGTGAAATGGCAGAGGAGATTATCACACAATATATAAACAAGTAGAACGGAGGGTGGTAACAGTGGTTTTTAGCAGTACGGTTTTCTTATTCTTTTTTCTGCCGGCTGTGCTGTTCGCCTATTTTGTCGTCCCGAAGAAGCTGAAGAACTGCGTGCTGTTCCTGTTCAGTCTGATATTCTATGCCTGGGGAGAGCCGGTTTATGTTTGTATCATGCTGTTCTCTACCGTATTTGACTATGTAAACGGACTGCTGATCAGCCATTTCCGGGCTGGGTGCAGGAACGGATGGGCGAAGACGGTGTTGATATGCTCCATCGTGGGGAATCTGGGGATTCTGGGGTATTTCAAATACCGGGATTTCGGAGTGGAGACAATCAATGCACTGTTTGGGACGGATATACCGCTGTTGCGCATTGCCCTGCCGATCGGGATCTCCTTCTATACGTTCCAGACCATGTCATATACGATTGATGTGTACCGGCAAAAGGTCAGCGCCCAGAGGAATATCATCCGCTTCGGAACGTATGTTACCATGTTTCCGCAGCTTGTAGCGGGACCTATCGTGCAGTACCGGGATATAGAAGGGCAGTTAGTGGAACGCCGGGTGAGTGTGAACGGTTTTGCCTACGGAATAGAACGGTTTGTGACCGGACTTGCGAAGAAGGTTCTGTTGGCCAATCCGATCGGATCGCTGTGGGATCAGATTTCGAGTGGATCGTTAGCCGGGTTGTCGGCCGGGGAGGCATGGCTTGGCGCGGTCGCTTTTTCGTTGCAGATCTATTACGATTTCTCCGGGTATTCCGATATGGCAATCGGACTGGGAGCGATGTTTGGATTTCGGATCAAAGAGAATTTTGATCATCCCTACTGCGCCGGGAGCATTACGGAATTCTGGAGGAGATGGCACATTTCCCTTGGCGCATGGTTTCGGGAATATGTATATATTCCTCTGGGCGGCAACCGGAGAGGATCCGGCCGTCAGGTGCTGAATATATTGGTGGTATGGTTTCTGACCGGCTTCTGGCACGGAGCCGGCTGGAATTTTGTGGTTTGGGGCTTGTATTTCGGCATCCTGCTCATCCTGGAGAAGCTGTGGCTGCACAAGTGGCTCGCAAAACACCGTGTATGGTCTCATATCTATACGGTGCTTCTGGTGATGGTAAGCTGGATGATATTTGCATTGGATGATATTGCCGATGTGCGGGCATATATGAGGGCGATGTTCGGCCTGAACGGCGGAGGGCTTTTCCCGACGGCATGGATCTATTATCTTGGCTCCAATGCAGTGTTGCTGGTGATCGGCGTGGCGTTGTGCATGGATTACCGCAGATGGACAGAACACGCTTCCGAAACGGAAAAGAGCAGAAAGTGGGTTCCGGTGTTCCGGTTTACCGCACTGGCTGTACTGCTTCTGTTAAGCGTTGCCTTTCTGGTGAGCGATACGTATAATCCGTTTCTGTATTTTCGATTCTAAGGGGAGGAGGCATTATGAACAAACGATATGCGATTGCGGTCATTGTGCTTTTCCTCGTCGTGGTATGTGCGGCACCGGTCTGCTTGTTCTGGCAGGAGGATGCAGAATTCTCCGAGAGTGAGAACCGTTATCTGGCGGGGAAACCTTCGTTTTCCGGTGAGCGCTTATGGTCCGGGAGATTCATGGAGGACACGGAGAAATACATTGGCGATCAGTTTCCCGGGAAGGAATTCTTCCTTTCCCTGCGGTCTGATGTGCTTCGGCTGATCGGGAACAGACAGATCAACGGGGTTTATCTGGGAGAAGACGGATATCTGATGGAACAATGGTCCCCGCAGGACTATGATGAGAAGAAGCTTGGGGAGAATACGGAGGCTGTGAATCGTTTCGCAGGGCGGCATCCGGAATTGGAAACTTCGGTGATGTTCGTTCCCACCGCCGGAATGATCCTGCGGGATAAACTTCCGGGGTACGCACCGATGTTTGACCAGCAGATCGCCTTGGACTATGTAAACGAGGCACTCCGGGATGTGTCCCGCATCGACATAAAACCGCTGTTTACGGAACACCGTGCAGAGGAGCTGTATTACAAAACGGATCACCATTGGACAACATATGGTGCATTTCTGGCATATTCCGCATGGTGTGAGCAGAAGAATCTTACTGTAAACGGGGAGGATTATGAGACGGAAACCGTAACGGAATGCTTTCAGGGCTCGCTTCACTCCAAGGTTTTGGGAAGTCACTGTGCCATGGACCGGATTACGATCTACAGGCGCAAGGGGGAACCGCAGTACCGGGTGGCGTACAATTACGGCAAAACCGTCAGCGATTCGGTGTATGATATGGAGCGGCTTGCCGGCAAGGATAAGTATCAGGTTTTTCTGAGCGGCAATCATCCCGAGATAACCATCACGACCTCGCAGGCAAACGGAAAGCGTCTGCTGATTCTCAAGGATTCCTATGCAAACGCATTTATCCCGTTTCTGCTACAGGACTATGAGGCGATCCATGTGATTGATCCCCGCTATTATTACGGTACACTTGATGAGTATATTCAGGAGAATAACATCAACGAATGCCTGTTTCTGTATAATATCAGGAATTTCTGCGAGGATAACGACATAGCCGGTATGCTTGGTTAATCCGAATGGCGACTGCGTTTTTGGGGGGAGATTTTTCTCTGCAGATGGGTATACTAGAGACAGGCAGGAATGCCCGGCGGACGACTATCCGGCCGGGACAGGCAGAAAGAGAGGAACGACAGATGTGCACAGCAGCAACTTATCAGACCAAAGATTTTTATATGGGAAGGACACTGGATTACGAATTTTCTTATGGGGATGAGATCACCATTACGCCGAGGAATTACCCGCTGCAGTTTCGACATGGGGGGAGGGCGGAAACGCACTATGCCATGATCGGAATGGCATATGTGGCGGATACCTACCCTTTGTATTATGACGCAGTGAATGAAAAGGGACTGGGGATGGCAGGATTGAATTTCGTCGGCAATGCCTGCTATCAGCAGGTGGAAGAAGGACGGAATAATATTGCGCAGTTTGAGTTTGTTCCGTGGATCCTTGGGAATTGCGCCTCGGTTGCAGAGGCAAGAGCGGCACTTGATCAGATGAATCTGGTGGGAACTCCCTACAGTGACAAGCTTCCCTGTGCATCTCTGCACTGGATCATCGCGGACAAACGGGAAGCGGTCACCGTGGAATGTATGGAGGACGGACTCCATGTGTATGACAATCCGGTGGGCGTGCTGACGAACAATCCGCCTTTTCCGGTGCAGATGTTCCTGCTGAATCAGTATATGCATATTTCGCCGAAGCAGCCGGAGAATCATTTCTCCGAAGTGCTTCCGCTTGCGACATACAGCAGAGGTATGGGGGGACTGGGACTCCCGGGGGATCTGTCTTCTCCATCCCGGTTTGCCCGGGTGGCATTTACGAAGATGAATGCCAGATCCGGCGATTCGGAGGAGGAAAGTGTCAGTCAGTTTTTCCACATTCTGGGTTCCGTGGATCAGCAGCGGGGGTGCTGTGAAGTAGAACCGGGCAAATATGAGATTACGATATATACATCCTGTGTCAATGCAGACCGGGGAATCTATTATTATACAACCTATGGCAATCATCAGATCACCGCAGTGGATATGCACCGGGAGAATCTGGATGGCAGTGCGCTTGTCCGTTATTCCCTGATCGGTTCGGAGCAGATTCATTTCATGAACTGATCGGGACAGGGATCTGCACGATTGGGGACGAGATTGTTTTCCTGTGTGCCGTTTCCTGCTTTTTTGACGAAAAATATTGCAATTTGCCCTGTAAAAAGGCATAGTATAAGTATAGCGGTAAAGAGCAAAAGGGGAATTGAGGGACTCTTGAAACAGCGGAGGGATCCACTCATGTTACAGAGGAGAGGCCGATGAAGAGACGGATATTGCTGGCGGGTAACAATCCTGCCATAATCGATGAGTTTTTCTACAGGATGGCGGATGATTTTGAGTGTCAGTCCACTTCCATGAGATGGGATGATGTGGCTTGTCATGCGAAATATTTTGAGCCGGAGATGTTTATTTTCTGTATGCGGGATGATCAGGTGGAGACCGGAAGCCGGATGTCCAGCCTGTTTGAATGGCTGAAAGGGCAGAAGATTCCGTATGGGATTGTGGGGAATAAGGAAGCGTGTGCGATATTTATGTCGGAGATTACGATAGAACCGGAACTGATTCTGCCCAAACCGATCACGGCGACCATGATCCGGGACAGCATCGAAGAGTACCTGTCAGATGCGGAAGAAGAAAGAGCAAAGGAAGAAGCCTTCGCCGCAGCCAAGGCGGCTGCAAAGGCTGCAGAAGAGGCCGGCAAGAGAAAGCATGTCCTGGTGGTGGATGATGATCCGAGAATGTTGAAGGTGATTAAGGAGTATCTGCATGAGGCGTATGACGTTGCGGTTGCGGTCAGCGGTAAGGTAGCGCTTCGTTTCCTGGAGAGCAAGCCGACGGATATCATCCTGCTGGATTATATGATGCCGGAGATGGACGGACCGGCGGTCTTTAAGAAAATACGCAAAATGAAGCAGCATCAGGAGACTCCGATTGTGTTCCTGACCGGTATCAGTGAGCGGGATAAGATTCAGCAGGTAATGGGGCTGCATCCGCAGGGATATCTGCTGAAGCCTGTGGAGAGAGAACGGGTATTGTCAACGATCAAGGGACTGATTGAATAAAGAGGGATACCAATGGAAGAGAAGATTGATCTGATGCAGTATATCAGTGAAGAGCGGTTGCAGGATATTCAGAATAGTTTTACCGCTCTTGTGGGAATGGGTACCAATATATCGGATGCGGACGGAAGCCTGTTAACGCAGTCTGCCGGTATGTGTGATTTCTGCAAATTCACCCGTGTGTCCAGAACCGGTGCGGAACGGTGCCGGAAATGTGACAGCGAGGGCTCCGAGCGAGCGTTTCGGGAAGGAAAACCGATTGCGTACACATGTCATGCGGGACTGACTGACTTCGTTGCCCCCATTACTATTGACGGACAGCGTGTGGGTTGTTTCACTGGTGGACAGGTTCGTATGGGGGAACTGGATGAAGAGAGGATTTGCCAGACCGCGAAAGATATTGGCGTGAATCCGGAGATGTATCTGATGCTGGCGAAGAAAACTTCTGTCATCTCAGAAGATATGATGAAAAAAGCACTGGATTTTGTGAACAGTGTGAGTAACTGTATCTCTGATATGGCATACAAGCAGTATCAGCTGGAAAAGGCAAACATGGAGGTGGAGTACGCTGCCAAACTGAAGGAAGACTTCCTCGCCAATATGAGTCATGAGATCAGAACTCCGATGAACGGCGTAATCGGTATGGCAGAACTGGCACTTCGGGAGGATCTTCCGGTCACTGCCAGAGAATACATTAATCAAATCAAAGCATCCGGGAAGACATTGCTGACCATCATCAATGATATTCTGGATTTCTCGAAGATTGAGTCAGGCAAGATGGATATTTTCATAGACGAATACGAACCCCTCTCGTTGGTGAATGATGTGGCAAATGTTGTATTGACGCGAATCGGGGAGAAGCCCATCGAACTGATGGTGGATGTGGACGGTACGATGCCGTCCAAACTGCTGGGTGACAGCATCCGTCTGAAACAGGTACTGCTGAATCTTGCCAACAATGCCGTGAAGTTCACGTCTCTCGGCCGTGTGTTGATTCGTATGAATTACAAACGGATTGGGGAGGACGAGATTGATCTGAAGGTTACGGTACAGGATACCGGTATCGGTATCCGGAAAGAGGATCTTCAGAAATTATTCCAGTCGTTCCAGCAGGTAGACAGTAAGCGCAACCGTGCCGTAGAGGGAACCGGTCTGGGTCTTGCCATCTGTAAACGGCTTGTGAATTTGATGAACGGTGAGATTAATGTAGAGAGTACCTATGGGGAAGGAAGTACATTCTCTTTTCATGTTCCGCAGAAAATCGGTACCGATACGCCCAGTATCACGGTTGTGAATGCAGAGAAACTGAACGTGGTGGGTGTCATTGAGAATCCGTTCCTGCAGGAACAGCTGCGAAGCGATATTTATCGTTTGGGTGGTCACTATGTGGGAATTACCAACATCAGGCAGCTGCTGGATGATGTGCTGGATCACACGGATTATCTTTTTGTGGATGAATCTGTCCCGGCAGGCCAGGTGGAGACCATTGCGAACCTGCATGAGGACCTGAACATTGTGGTTGTCATTGATTTCAAAAAACATGTGGAGTTCGTTCAGAAAAATATAACCGTTCTGAAAAAGCCGATTTACGCCCTGAACCTTGCCAATCTGTTCAATCATGTGAAAAACGATGTGTCAGCCGGGCTGAAGGATGAGGATTTTGTTTTTGTCGCTCCGGAGGCCAATGTTCTGATTGTCGATGACAATGCAGTGAATCTGACGGTTGCAGCAGGCATTCTCAAGCCGTTACAGATGCAGATTGACACTGCATTCAGTGGGAAAGAAGCAATTGATAAGATCGGTCTGAAGAAGTATGACCTGATCTTCATGGATCATATGATGCCGGAACTGGATGGTGTGGAGACAACGAGACTGATTCGCAGATTCCATCCGAATTACAATGAAGTACCGATTATCGCCCTGACAGCCAATGTGGTGGCGGGAACCAAGGACATGTTTATCCGGGAGGGCATGAACGATTTCGTCGCGAAACCGATTGAAATCAAATCCATTGTCTCCAAATTACATAAATGGCTGCCCCAGGAGAAACAGATCCGTGTGGGATCTCTTGCGGATAATACAGATGATTCCGTGCATACGGATATCGCGATTGAAGGTCTCGACACACAATATGCGGTCAAATTGCTGGGATCGGAGAGTTTGTACTGGTCCGTTCTGAAGGATTATTATAAAGTGATCGATCAGAAAGCGGAACTGATCCGGAACCTGTTTGATGAGCAGGATTGGGGTAATTACACGATAGAAGTGCATGCGCTGAAAAGTGCATCACGGCAGATTGGTGCATTGGAGTTGTCGGATCTTGCCGCAGAGATGGAGAAGGCGGGGAATGCCCGGAATACCAACAAAATTCGCAAGATGACGGAGAAAATGCTGCAACAGTATCTGCGCTACAAAGACATTCTGCAACCGTTATGCGAGCAAACCGAGAATGTGAGTGAGAAGGTACCGGTAGAGGAAGCAGAGTTCGCCAAACTGCTGGACGAACTCGGAGAAGCGTTGGAAAATCTGGATATGGATGAGATGGACCGTGTCATGAGCAGGCTGATGGAGTATTCATATGATGATATCCGGGATGCGCAGGTGGAAGCACTTAGGAATGCGATAGAGAACATTGATGTGGATACAAGTACATTCCTGGTGGAAGAATTGAAGGAAACAATACAGCAATCAAGGGAGGGTGAATCATGATTCAGGAGATCGAGGAGGTTGTTTGTCCGGAAGAATACATCACGGAAACAGTTGGCGTAGAGTATCGCAATGTGGAGCATATTCTGTATCCGTCCCGGACGGTAGGATGTAAGCGGGGGGCAAATGTGGCACTTCCGATTGGATACACGACAGAGAAGAAATATCCGGTTCTGTATATTTTGCATGGGATTTTCGGAAATGAGGATACCATGTTATATGCAGAAGACGGCAAGATACCGGAGATTCTCGGAAATATGGCATTGTCCGGTGCTGCCAGGGAAGTGATTGCAGTCTTTGTCAACATGTATGCGACTGCAGATCCGGCGCTGGCACCCGGATTTTCAGTGGAGTCTCTCCGACCCTATGATGAGTTTATCCACGATCTGGTGAATGATCTGATTCCCTACATCGAGGCCAATTATTCCTGCCGGACGGATCGCATGAACAGAGGAATCCTCGGGTTTTCCATGGGTGCAAAAGAAGCATTGTATATCGGACTGCGCAGATCGGATCTGTTCGGATACATCGCGGCGGCGGCTCCTGCACCCGGATTGGTTCCCGGGAAAGACTGGGCAATGGAACATCCGGGCATGTATACGGAAGAGGAAGTGCGGGTAGACCATGGGGACTGTCCTCCGGAAGTCTTGCTGATGTGTTGCGGGAGCAAGGATAGTGTAGTGGGCAAGTTCCCGATTCGGTATCACGAGTTGTTTGAGAGGAACGGAGTGGAGCACATCTGGTATGAAGCTTCCGATGTAGAGCACAACGAGCGGATTGTACAGAGCGCGATATATAATCTGATGTTGTTGTGGCAATGACGAATAGGGAGAATATAATGTGATAAATGGGTCGGATTCGGGGCGTCCTCTGTGCGGAAGACGCCCCGGGATGCGGCTTTTTTCTTTGGAACCGGTCAGTTATGATATGCCAGAAACAGTTTCAGTAATCGCAGAATATAGGATCTTTCCTTAGGGGATGAGTTAATGATCTCCATGATGGCACAGATTTCTTCATTGTTCTTGGCAAGTTCTTCCTTATTGGTGCATTCCCCATATATGATATAATCCAGAGACATATCGAGAGTCTTGGATAATGCCAACAGAGTTTCGATGCTCATCCCGCAGCTGCCCCGTTCGATGTCGGCATAGTATTTGGCGGCACGGTCTATTTTTTCTGCAGTTTCATCCTGTGTATATCCCAGCAAGATTCGCTTTTTGCGTATTCGTTCACCGGCAGCCAGACGATCATATGTCATTTTCATTTATAACACCTCACTATGTATCTTTGGTTATATAGAATATTATTAAGTGCTCTTTTGCTTGTCTGCACACGTTTAGAACGTATATAATTCATGCGCTTAAAACGTATGTACCGGAAAAACACAAAGAAGTATAATATATATACCGAGCAGATGAAAACGTACCGGTGGGGATGAAAACTGAATAGGATGAGCCGGCACAATGATGGTGGCGGCGAGATGAAGAGTCGGGAACTACCCGGCTCTTTTGTTTGATGAAGCAGAAGCTTTGAACCGGAAAAGAAGTGGCTTTCGGGACAACAATATGGTACAATGTAACATAATATGACATAATATTACTTTAACAGCAAGGAGGGTTATGTATGAGTTATTGTAGTAATTGCGGACAGGAGATGCCGGTGGGAGCACGTTTCTGCTCCGGATGCGGTGCCGCGCAGTCACAGCCACAGCAGATTCAGCAATCGATGCAACCGCAGCAGCCGCAGCCACAACCTGTACAGCAACAGTACGGACAGCCGATGCAGCCGCAGTTCTATGGCATGCCGATGAACGGATTTATGCAACCGAAGAAGAGTAAGAAACCCTTGATTATCATTCTGAGTATTCTGGGGGTTCTGTGTATTGCCGCAGCGATCGTACTTCCATTGAACCTGAATGGCAAGGCATCCAGCAAACG
>JAEDCX010000065.1 GCA_016293925.1 Lachnospiraceae bacterium
TCCTCCAGACGTTCCTTCAGCAATGCCGGGAAAACCTTCTCCAACCCGTAATGTGTGGCATCGATCACCACAATACCGCACTCCGTCGCATCGACTCCCGCATGATGCTTGATGTCTCCCGTAATGTAGAGATCCGCCCCCAGACGAATTGCCTCTTCGATCTCGTCTCCTCCGGATCCCGGCAGAATGGCAACACGCTTGATCCAATCATCCGTTTTGCCATAGATATGCACCTCGGGAAGATTGTATGCTCTTTTCAGTGCATCCACGCATTCCATCAGAGGCATGGCAGCCGGAAGTTCACCGACACGACCGTAACCGAATGCAATGCCCTCCCACATCCCTGCAGGATCCAGCACAACCACGTCATCCAGTCCCAGCCGCTCTATGGCATCCTCCGCCAACAGCGTGGCATCCGCATTGGTGTGCATACCGATGCAGCAGATACGGTTTTCCAGCAGACGGATGATTTTGCGTCCCACCGGTGTTTCTTCCGTAATGCTCCGAACCCCGCCAAACAATAATGGATGATGTGTGATCAAAAGATCGACTCCGGCGTCCACAGCCTGCCGGATCACATCCTCCGTCGGATCCAGCGCCAGCATAATCCGGTGAACCGTTCTGTCCAGACTTCCCACCTGTACACCGGAATGATCCCAGTCTGCTGCATACGCGAAAGGAGCAATCTCATTCAATTTCCCATAAATCTCTCTTCCGGTCATAGCCGCTCCCCATTGTTCCAATATTCCATGATTGCATCCATTCCTGCAATCTCTCTTTCCAGTTCATCCCTTCGCACCCGGTCTCCCCCGGCGGGATACTGTTCCAGAATGCCCTCATACATTCCCCGACGATACCGGAGATACTGCTCCAATACCGGGTGGTGCGTGGCAATCAGGAATGCTCCGTACTGAAGCTGCGTAGCATGCGGGATAACATCCTCCGGGATACTCTGTGTACCGACATCGGATTCCTGTCCCCCGGGGATAACACGCATCATCATGTAATACTTGCCATCCTCACAGACCATATCCTCCCGTTTTGTAACACACCCCTTCATTTTCAGAAATGCTCTCACCTCATCGATTTCTGACTGGGGTTGCAGGACAAACGAGCGCATCGCACATACTTTCTCCCAATTCTCCTGCAGAATCCGCCGAATCAGACGTCCTCCCATCCCGGCAATAATCATTCCGTCCGCCTCACCGGCCGACAGACCATGCAGTCCGTCCGAACTTCTCAGCTGTATGTACGACTCCAATCCCGCTTCTGCCACATGTCTGGCAGCATAACGGAGAGGACCTTCATTCACATCCATGGCAATCACGCTCCGGGCTCTCCCGCGTTGTATCAGATAGATAGATACGAACCCATGATCGCACCCCACATCCACAGCGGTATCCACTGTCCCCAGCAGATCTGCCACAGCCTGTAACCGTTTCGATAGAATCACCTGTTTCCTCATGCGGATCACTCTCTTAATCCAGATAATCCTTTAACTTACGGCTTCTGCTGGGGTGACGAAGCTTCCGCAACGCTTTCGCTTCGATCTGACGGATACGCTCACGGGTCACATTGAATTCCTTCCCCACTTCCTCCAGCGTTCTGGCGCGACCGTCTTCCAGTCCGAACCGCAGTTTCAATACCTTCTGTTCCCTGTCCGTCAATGTACTGAGCACTTCCACCAGCTGCTCTTTTAACAGGGTAAATGCGGCAGCATCGGCAGGCACAGGTACATTGTCATCCTGGATGAAATCCCCCAGATGGCTGTCTTCCTCTTCCCCGATCGGTGTCTCAAGGGAAACCGGCTCCTGGGAGATTTTCAGAATCTCCCGCACCCGTTCCTCCGGCAGATCCATCACCTCTGCGATCTCCTCCGGCAAAGGCTCCCTTCCCAGTTCCTGCAACAGCTGTCTCTGCACACGGATCAGTTTATTGATGGTCTCTACCATGTGCACAGGGATACGAATGGTTCTGGCCTGATCCGCAATGGCTCTTGTAATCGCCTGACGAATCCACCATGTGGCATAGGTGGAGAATTTGTATCCTTTCTTGTAATCAAATTTCTCCACGGCCTTGATCAGACCCAGATTTCCCTCCTGAATCAGATCCAGGAACAGCATTCCCCGTCCCACATACCGCTTGGCAATACTGACCACCAGACGAAGGTTTGCCTCAGCCAGACGCCTCTTGGCCTCCTCATCACCTTCCTCCATACGTTTTGCAAGCGCCGTTTCTTCGTCCGCACTCAACAGCGGAACCTTACCGATCTCTTTCAGGTACATTCTGACAGGATCTTCGATGCTGACACCTTCCGGTGCAGACAGATCGATGTTCTCCACGTCCACCTCTTCCACCTCGGAGGGAACGAATCCGTCATCATCATCTGCATCATCCGGCATGTTCACAACGACGCTATTCTTCTCGAGGGTATCCAGAATTCCTTCATACTGGTCCGGCTCCAGCGCCAGATCGTTGAAAAAATCATTGATGAACTGATAATCCAGAAATCCTCTCTTTTTACCGATATTCACCAATTCCTTCAACTTCTCGTCAAATTTAGCCTGTACATTCTCTTCCATTCCTTTTTTCTCCATTCTCTTCTATCATGTCCTTAATCAAACGAAATATGCACTTTCGCCAATTCTTCCAAAGCTTTCTTGCCCGCAATTACCTGCTGCAGCGCACCGATGTCCGCACCAAGTCTTTGCTGCATGGATTCATAACTGTTCTGCTTCACTTTGTACAGGACGTCGTGAAAAGCTTTTTCGCGTTCCTGTTGATTGTCGATATATTGTATTTTGGTATTAAAAAGAGCAGCGACCTCACTCTGTTCCGCTTCGTCCGGAAACATACTGATCATGGCGGCGGGATTGATCTTCCCTTCCTTCAGTTCGTCAAACAGTTTCACTGCCACCGTATGATACAGTTCCTCAGTGAAATCCTCCGGCGTAATGTATGGTGCAATCTTCGGATACAAGCCGGGCTCGTCCGTAAGCCAGGTAAGCAGAATCTTCTGCACCTGCTTCCCTCCCTCTTCCGGTTTCTTCCTGTTCACCCCGGTCTTCGGTTTCTCCGGCAATGGTCCGAATCCATGCTCTGCGGCATATTTTATCACCAGCTGCTGCAGATCCCTGGATGGAATGCCATATCTGGAAGCAATTGCTTCCAGGTAATTATTCCGCTCCAGATCCTCTGCAAACTCGCACAGCCGTTTTGCAATGGCTCTGTAGAACTCTGTTTTCTCCTCCGGATCCTCCGTATGATAATTCCGCTCCAAAATCCTGATTTCAAAGAAAAAGCTGTTATCAGCCTTGTCCAGCCGCTCCTGAAATGCCTCCCGGCCCTCATTCTTAATGAATTCATCCGGATCCTTGTACGGCTTCAGGTTCACCACCTTCGCGCGGATTCCCGCCTGCTTCAGTATGGGAATCGCCCGGGTTGCCGCCTTGATTCCTGCCTCGTCACTGTCATAGATCAGCAGAACCTCCTCCGTGTATTTGTGCAGCAGGCTTGCCTGCCCCGCGGTGAAAGCGGTTCCGAGGGATGCCACCGCCTGATCGAATCCCGCCTGATGCATGGAAATGACATCCATATATCCTTCACAGAGAATAATATTTCCCCTTTTGGATTTTCTGGCATGATTCAGTCCGTACAGATTGCGGCCCTTGTCAAACACCTCCGTTTCCGGAGAGTTCAGGTACTTCGGTTCTCCGGCCCCCATCACACGTCCGCCAAAGCCGATGACCCGGTCTTTGACATCCTGAATCGGGAAAATGACCCGGTTCCAGAATTTGTCCGACATCCCGTACTTCTCACTCACGTTGACCAGTCCGGATGCCCGGATCAGCTCGTCCGGATATCCCTTGGATCGCAGGTAATTCACCAGACTATTCTTTCCCTGTCCTGCATATCCCAGCCCAAACCGGCGCATGGTTTCTTCCGTCAGTTTCCGTCCGGTCAGATAGTCCATTCCCAGCTTACCGTTCTCGTTTCGCAGCATATAGTAATAATACTTGGCTGCCTCTCTGTTGATCTCCAGAATCCGGCTTCTGCGGCCGGCTTCTCTTTTGGCCTCCTCCGAGCGGTCTCCCTCCGGGAGTTCCACGCCTGCCCGTTGTGCAAGCTCCTGGATCGCTTCCGTGAAGGACATATTCTCCTGTTCCATGAGAAACGTAAATACATTCCCACCCTTGCCGCAGCCGAAACAATAATACATCTGCTTGGACGGCGTCACGGAAAAAGAACCTGTCTTCTCACTATGGAACGGGCACAAGCCGAAGTAGCTGGATCCTTTTTTGGTAAGCCGGACATAACTGCCCACGACATCCACAATATCATTTCTCGATCTGACTTCTTCCACCAATTCGTCAGAATAATACATTCCTGTCACTCCTCTATCCTCAACCATGCCAGGATTTCGGTATATAAATCTCCTCGTAGGTTGCGATTGCAAACCGGTCGGTCATGGCGCCTACATAATCGCAGACCACTTTCTCTTTCGGTTCTCCCTTATCCATCAATCGAATATATTCCCCGGGAAGTTTGTCGATATGATACAGATAATAGTCATACAGCGTCTCCATCAGTGCCTCTGCTTTTCCTTCCTCCGCTTTGGCAATGGGACTCTGGTACACTCTCTCGAACATAAACGCCCGCAGCTTCTTCATTGCTGCGGCAACTTCCTCACTCATTACAATATCATTCTTGCCGGTACTGTTTATGACAATGTCATGGATAAAACTGTCCAGCCTCTCTCCCGTAGTATAGCCCAGGACATCACCAATCTCCCTAGGGATGTCAAGATCGATGAGAATACCGGCACGAATCGCATCATCCATATCATGATGCATATAGGCTATTTTGTCGGAAAATCGTACGATCTTCCCTTCCAATGTCTGGGGTTCTCCCACGGTCTGATGATTCAGAATACCGTCCCTCACCTCAAATGTAAGGTTCAATCCCTGCCCATCCTTCTCCAGGAGTTCCACCGTTCTCACACTCTGCACATTGTGTTCAAACCCATAGGGGCACACTCGGTTTAAGGCCCGCTCACCGGCATGACCAAAGGGCGTATGCCCGATGTCATGGCCCAGTGCGATGGCTTCTACCAGATCCTCATTCAGCCGCAGTGCCTTGGCGATTGTTCTGGCATTCTGGGACACCTCCAGGGTATGGGTTAGTCTGGTCCGATAATGGTCACCGTCCGGTGTAAGGAACACCTGTGTTTTGTCTTTCAGCCTCCGAAACGCCTTACTGTGCAGAATCCGGTCACGGTCTCTCTGATAAACCGGTCTGATGTCGCAGGGCTCTTCCTCCTTATCCCTTCCTCTGGAATACATGCTCAACGCCGCATATGGACTCAAACACTCCTTCTCATCCGCTTCAATTCTCTCACGAATCGTCATGACCCGGCCTCCATTATTCTCCAAAATCCACCTAAAAGTATTATTCTGTGCAAATCTCACATTTCCTTTTTTCTTTCTGCATTTTTCTTATCTTTTCTTTGTGTCCCAGAGATACCGTAGGCTTCTGACACCCGAATCCGGATAGAAAAAGCACAGGATAGACATTTTATGCCCTCCTGTGCCTCAAAAATACAATATCATGCACTTGTCCCTACGCCTTGAATTTGCCAATGAAATCCTGCACCCTGGCGTTCGATGTATGGAACAGTTCTTCGGGTGTTCCCTGATCTACGATTACGCCACCCTCCATAAAGATAATCCTGTCAGAAATCTCTCTGGCAAACTGCATCTCATGGGTAACGATAATCATGGTCATCTTCTCGGCAGCAAGTTCTTTGATTACCTTCAGCACTTCGCCGGTAAGTTCCGGATCCAGTGCGGAGGTCGGCTCATCGAAGAACAGAATCTTCGGTTGCAACGCCAAGGCTCTTGCAATGGATACACGTTGCTGCTGCCCGCCGGACAACTGACAGGGATATGCATCCTTCTTATCCGCCAGCCCCAGTTTCTTCAGCAGAGTGTCTGCCCGCTCTTCCGCCTCCTGTCTGGAGATTCTCTGAACGTGCAGAGGTGCATCCACTATATTCTTCCATACGGAGTAATGCGGAAACAGGTTAAAGTTCTGGAACACCAGTCCGAACTGCTTGTGAATCTCCTTCAACTGCTTATTGGGCGCATACACGCTCCTGCCGTTCACATTCTTCGCTGCGTACTCTCCCGAATAGATCAGATCCCCGCCATCCATGGTCTCCAGCATAGTGGCACACCGCAGAACGGTACTCTTTCCGCTTCCGGATGGACCGATGATGGACAGCACTTCCCCTTCTTCCACTGACAGGGAGATGTCGGTAATGACTTCCAGGGTATCAAAGTTTTTCTTCAGATGATTGATTTCCAGGATTTTCATCCACCGCACCCCCCTATCGGTAATAACTTAATTTCTTCTCGATACGTTCCATAACGAAGGCAACGAGATAATTAAAGACATAATAGAAAATTCCTGCCACAAACAACGGTACCAGCGATGACTGGGAAGCCGTAATCCGTTTTGCGATCGTAAACATCTCGCCAATGGTCAATACCTGCGCCAAAGAAGTATCTTTTACAAGCGTAATAATCTCGTTGGTCGCCGGCGGAAGAATTCTCTTTACAACCTGCGGTAAAACGATCTTCACAAAGGTCTGTGATCTGGAATATCCAAGCACCTTGGCCGCCTCATGCTGTCCTTTCGGAATCGACTCAATACCGGAGCGATAGATCTCTGCAAAATATGCAGAATAGTTCAAGACGAACGCAATAATGACCGCGGCAAAATCGTATCCCCGCAAACTCATATGGAACAGATAATGAGGACCGAAATAAACCACAATGAGCTGAAGCATCAGTGGTGTACCGCGCATAATGGAGATATAAATCTTCATTATCCAGCGAATGATACAGTTTTTGGACATTCTTCCGAAAGAAACCAACAGACCTAACGGAAGAGAAAAAATCAGTGTCAGCCCGAAAATCTCAAGGGTTTTCAGGAAACCTTCCCCCAACATCTTCAGCATTGCTTGTAAATCCATGGAATTCTCCTAACTCATCAATCCAATCTCTTACTTATAGTCACCGAGGCAGATTGCATCTGTGTCGATGCCATATTTCTCTGCGATCTTTACAACCGTACCGTCGTCATACATCTCCATAAGTGTTTTCTGCACCTGATCACGAAGCTCGGTGTTGCCGAGTTTGAAACCAACTCCGTACTGCTCTGCTGACAGATAATCCTCCAGGATGACATACTCACTTGCGTCACGTTTTGCAATCTGAGACTGTGCAACACCGATATCAATTGCAAGCGCATCAATACCGTCACCTGCAAGATCCTCGAAAGCGATAACATAACTGTCATACTCTTTTACTTTGGCAAAAGAAGCATATGTATCAGCATACTCTTCACTCTGAATGGCATCCAGCGCTGCAGAAGCCTTCTGAACGCCGATAATCTTTCCTGCAAGATCTGCCTGACTCTGAATACCTGAATTTGCGGCCACTACATACACCTGACTGTTGTTTACATAGGGAACTGTCCATGTGTAAGCATTCTCCCGGCCGTTGATTGTGAAACCGTTCCAGATACAGTCAATTTCACCAGAATCGATCAGGCCGTCTTTGGCATCCCAGTCAATCGGTTTCTTCACAAGGGTATAGCCCAGACGCTTGCAAACCTCTTCCGCAAGGTCAAGATCGAAACCGACATACTCGCCGTTATCATCCATATATCCATATGGCGGGAACTCAGCATCAAATCCAACGACGAATTCCTTTGCGCTCTTCTTGCCGCATCCTACGAGAGTAGAGATTGCAAGAACTGCAACAACTGTAGCAACAACTAATTTTCTCATGCTCTTTTTCATAATTTTTATCTCCTCTTTTCTATCATATCAATTCCCGGACGTTTCGCCGATACAACTTCCTGCCGGCGCATGCGTGCGAAAATCCATGATCCATTCTGTGTCCGGCTTCGTTGCCGCACGCTAACGGGAAGCCTTGAACTGCAGATCCTCCCATCGCTTATCCACCTCTGCCTGGAATGCGGCAATCAGATCCTCATTGCCCGGCTTAAAGAGATGCTTGAAGCGTCCCTGCAGTTTCAGGAACTCCTCAATGGGAAGTTTGTTCTTCGGCTCATAATTGATGATCCATTTACCGTCGATCACCTCAAACAGCGGCCAGTAGCAGGTCTCTACAGCCATCTTACAGATCTTCACAATATCCGGCGAATCATACCTCCAGCCTCTTGGGCATGGTGCCATCACATTCAGGAACGCAGCTCCCGGCGTGTAGATTGCCTTCTCCGCTTTGGTATACAGATCCTTCATATTCCCGATAAATGTTGTCTGTCCGACATAAGGAATGTTGTGGGCGGCAAGAATGGCCGCCAGATCTTTTCTGGCCTGTACTTTACCGTTTGACTGACTTCCTACCGGTGTCGTGGTGGTATCCGCATACATCGGGGTTGCGCTGGAACGCTGGATACCGGTATTCATATAGGCACCGTTATCATAACAGACATATACGAAATCATGCCCTCTCTCCATGGCACCCGACAGGGACTGGAAACCGATATCGTAGGTACCGCCGTCACCGCCGAAGGTGATGAACTTATACTCTTCTCCCAGTCTTCCCCGCTTCCGGAGCGCATGATATGCCGTCTCAACGCCCGCCATGGTCGCTCCCGCATTCTCAAATGCATTGTGAATATAACTGTCTTCATATGCGGTATACGGATACATAAACGTGGATACTTCCAGACATCCCGTTGCATTGCCCACAACCGCCTTATCTCCCGGGTGAAGCGCTTTCAAGACATTCCGAACTGCAATCGTACCTCCGCAGCCCGCACACATTCTGTGTCCCGGTGCCAGTCGCTCTTCTCTACCCTGTATTTCTTTGAAATCAAATGTATTCTCCATAGTGCACCTACTCCCTCAGGCCAATGTAGCGGTAGTGATCATCTTTTACACCATGCTCGCCCATATCGATCAGATTCTCGTAGATTTTCTCCACATCCTCGACTCTTAAGTCACGGCCCGACAGACCGTATACGAGATTGATTACCTCCGCATGACTCTTGGCACGGTATAATGCGGCTGTCACTTCTGCTCCGAGCGGGCCTCCGTTTGCACTGTACCCTTCGCAACGATCCATGATGGCAATTGCCTTTTTATCCTTCAGCGCCTCTGCAAACTCTTCGCCCGGGAAGGGACGGAACACCCGGACCTTCAGCAGTCCGGCCTTGATTCCCCGCTTCCGCAGATGATCGATGGCATCTTTCATAGTTCCGCATGCGGAACCGATGGCAACGATTGCATACTCGGCATCCTTCAGGCAATAGCCCTCATAGAAGCCGTATTTCCTGCCGCTGATCGCCTCGAATTCCTTCGCCACATCCAGAATAACCTGTTTGGCGTTCTCCATGGCCTGCGCCTGTGCTCTTTTCGCCTCCATACAATAGGGAGAGATCGCATAGGGACCCACCGACATCTTCTCTTCCGGATTCAGAAGATAATGCTCCGGCCGGTATTCCCCGACAAACTGTTTTACCGCAGCATCCTCAATCAGCTCGATATTCTCCACTGCATGGCTGGTAATAAATCCATCCTGGCAGATCATGATCGGAAGCAGCACATCCCTATGCTCACTGATCCGATAGGCCTGCACGAAATTATCATATGCTTCCTGATTGTTCTCGGCATAGATCTGAATCCAGCCGGAATCTCTGGCACCCATACTGTCGGAATGCTCTGCGTTGATATTGATCGGACCTGACAGAGCACGGTTAACAACCGCCATACACAGCGGCAGTCTGTTGGATGCCGCCACATACAATACCTCCCACATGAATGCAAGTCCGCAGGAAGAGGTTGCGGTCATGGTCCTCGCACCGGCAGCCTCAGCACCGATTGCACAGCTCATGGAACTGTGTTCACTCTCCACCGGAATAAACTCCGTATCCATCTCACCGTTTGCTATATAATTCGCCACGAACTGAGGAAGCTCCGTGGAGGGGGTAATCGGAAATGCAGGCATGACATCAGGGTTCACCTGTTTCATGGCATATGCAACAGCCTCATTTCCGGACATTCTCTCTTTGATACTCATCTGTATTCTCCATTCCGAAACGGTTACGCTTCTCCTTATTTGCCTTCCTGCATGTGGATCGCCTGAAACGGACATGCCGCTTCACAAATGCCACAGCCTTTACAGTGAAGCAGGTCGAACTCTCCGCGCTTGCCATCCTTGACCGGAATACAGCTGTCCGGGCAATACGGAACGCACAGAAGACATTGCTTACACTTCTCACTGTCGAACACAGGTGTTTTGGTTCTCCACTCACCTGTTGCAAAATGCTTACTGGTTGCAGGCTCATGAATCTGCAGCCCTGTCGTCAAATCCTGCCAGCGGGTTGTTTCATTGATCTGTTCTGCTTTCAGTGCCATTAGTGTACCTCCTCAAGCGCCATCCGCAATGCCTGCATATTTCCATCCAGCACCTCCGGCTTTTTCGCAAATTTGTGTCTCAAGGACGCTTCCATCTCCGCCAGGAATGTATCCGGCTCCATCACACCGGAGATTTTCACAATCGCAGCCAGAAGCGGTGTATTGGGGAAATATTTCCCCAGAGTCTCCATGCAGACCTTATGGGCATCAATGGTATACACCCTGCCCTGATACCCATTCAGATAGGGCATCAGATCCTCACTCTTCTGAGCCGTATTAATCAGGATGGCTCCCTTCGGATTCAATCCTGCCGTCACGTCCACGCTATGTAATAATGTTTCATCTACAACAACCACAAAATCCGGCTCGTAGATATTGGAATGAACCCGGATCACCTGATCACTGATCCGGTCATAGGCGGTAATCGGCGCACCCATACGTTCCGGACCATACTCCGGAAATCCCTGCACATATTTTCCAATACTAAAACACACATCTGCCAACAATAAAGCGGCAGTTTTTGCTCCCTGTCCGCCTCTTCCGTGCCAGCGGATTTCTGTAAGACCTTTCATTCGTAACTTTCTCCTCTATTCAACTGCTGTTCCAAACACAGTCAGCTACACTATTATAACGGTATCGCATTAGTGTTGTAAAGCAAAAAAAACAACACCCCTTATTCCCTTCCGCATCACAGGAGTTTCGCCGCAAGCGGCGCGATCAGTACAGTCAGCAGGCCTGCAATTACAATTGCCAGGGAACTTGTGGCCATCTGTATCTCTCCCATATCGTAGGTTTTACTCGTTCCGAGGGCATGGGAACAGGTTCCGATCGCGAGCCCCTGCGCCTCCGGTTCCCGGATACGGAACAGTTTCAGTAGCCCCGGCCCCAGAATCGCTCCTGTCAATCCTGCCACCATCACCCCGATCACGATAACCACACTGCTGCCGCCCAGTTCTTCCGTCAATCCCGAGGCAATCGCCAGCGTCACCGATTTCGACAGCAGAGAAACTGCCAGGGTATGATCCACTTTTGCCAGTGTCAGAATCCCGATCAGTACCAGCGCATGCGCAATACAGCCGCACAGAACCCCCGCCAGTATAGCCACCACATTCTTCCGAAGCACCTGCATCTGACGGTACAGCGGCAATGCAAAACAGATGGTTGCCGGTGTCAGAAAAAAAGAAATATAGTGGGCACCGTAATCGTATACCTCATACGGGATCTTCGCTACCAGGAGAATTGCAACAATCAGAATCATGGACACCAGCATTGGATTCACGATGGTCAGTTTTGTTTTCTTATGCAGAAAGCAGCCAAACCAGTATGCCGTAAGACTCAGACCGATTCCGAAAAAGGCGCTCTGCCCGAACACTTCATTCATGCTTTCCCCTCCTCCTGTAGATCCGAATGATTGCCTGCGACACCAACGCGGTCACAGCCAGCGTCACAATCGTGGATACGAAGGATGCGGCAAACAGTATCCCGAACGTTGCCCCATCCATCACATCGAAACACTTCATCAAACCTACATTGGCGGAGATGAAGAAAATCGGCATGATTCCCAACAGGAAATCCGCCGCATCCTGAATCTGCTCCGGTCTGATCACCTTCAGGCACAGCAACAGGAACAATATCACCATGCCGTAGATACTCGCCGGCACAGGAAAAGGCAGAAGTATATTCAATACTTCTGCCACAAAGGTAATCCCACTAATAATTGCAAACTGAAAAATGTATTTCATGTGACTGTCAATTCGTCCTATCCAAAACTCGTTTATTCTTTCGCCGTCTCAATCCAGTTCAATGGCTCGGAATATGTATTATATTTGGTCTCCAGCGTCTTCCCGTCAACGGTAACCACAATACGGTCTGCCACATACGCAGACAGGTAACTGTTGGCCAGCGCACCCATGACATAGAATTCGCTATCCTCCGCCATCAGCTTGATGTAATCCTTAAACTGTCTGTTCAGATCCAGATACAGTGTCACTTCCCCATCCTCTACCCGAATGTCGAATCCTGCCGTCCGGGTATCCGTTGACACAATATTATGACCCGCAAGATACGCCAAAATATGGTCAGAGTCCAGATTCGCAAGCGTCACCTCTTCCTCTACGAAACCGGTCAGCATGGTGTTGGCATGATACAGGGTAACGGTAACCGGAACATTCTGCACAGCCTCACTTCCTGCATCATTCTGCCCGACAGCCCCGTCAGAATTCTCAACATGTTCCTCCGACTGCGGAGCAGAGATATTTGCTGAACACGCACACATCATAAGACAAGCAACAATAAGAAGGGTAATGATCATTCTTTTTCTTATCATCTCAATATCTCCTTTTCGAGCTCTCATCATATCACAGAGAATGCCGAATTGTAAAGCATCTTAATATTATTATATCAACATGCACCTGAAAAAGTACAAAACAGGTCTGCCAAAATCAGTCAGCATCCGTTACTCGTGCCGATCGCTCCTGTCCATGTCCGTCCGATCAATATCCGAATTCCGATGCGAAATACAGGGTTCCATCAGCAGCTTCGTAAATGGTGATTGCACCTGTTGTGAAACTCGTTTTCATGATATTGGCTTTGTGCGCCTTGGATTTCATCCAGCCATTCACAACGCCGGAGGCCGTCTTAAATCCTTTGGCAAGATTCTCGCCCCACAGAAGATCACTGTTAACGGTATACCAGTCGGAACCGTTGGGTCTCGTGTGGGAGAAGCTGACAGCAATCTCTTCTGCGCGTACCAGACCGGCCTGTGCAATCTCATCACTCCATACCAGTGCTTTCAGTCCCTTGGCCGTTCTCTCTGCATTCATAAGTGCAAACACATCCCGCGCCATCTGATCCAGTTCAGCCGCGCGTGCAACCTCAGCCTCCGTCATATCCGCAGATGCAATGGAGCTCGCCAGCGCAATCGCATCCTCATCAATGTAAACAACATTTCTGTCTGCGGTCGCATAGTCACGCTCCACCGACGACATATCTCCCGCTTTTGCTCCGCATCCGATCAGGCATGCCAATGAGCAAACCGCAACCACCAACGCAATCCATCTTCTCATGGTATTCTCTCCTCCATTGTCCCTCGCAGTCTCTCTCTGCAATTTTTTACACTATCCTCTAATGATTAAGACTGTTCTACTCAGCCAATCAGTTCATTTCGCCGAAATTTTTTGAGTATTTTCAACAAAAAACGGAGCCGTGTCTCCACAACTCCGTCTGTCTTCGTGCAGGAAAAGGGATTTGAACCCTCACAGTATTGCTACCACACGGACCTGAACCGTGCGCGTCTGCCGTTCCGCCACTCCTGCAAGCGAATTTTATTGTATATGTTTTCGTCCGGTATGTCAACCCTTAATTTACAGAATTTCACGGAATTTATTTCGGAAGCCTTTTCCACCCTCCATCCGGTCACTTACAGGAAGCTGTCGAATATACTTCCGGATGTTCCTGCCTTGTCCGAAGACTCGTATGAGCCTTTTGCCGTATAGGTACCGTTCTGTTTCAGAAGTGTAGCCGCCGTGCTGTCAATTCTTCCGGCATAGGATACCACATTGGATGCGTAGGAACCCTGTCCCTTGAACATCGTCCTTAACGTACTGATATCGGCTTTCTTCACATCGTCTTCCACAACGGAAAGCTTGTTGTCTTTGTCGATCCGGATCCCCAGTTTGGACAACATATTCCCATTCTTCTTTGTCATGTTGATCATATGCAACGTATTCCTCAGAATAGACTTATCATTGGAATCTGCCGCACTGTCCACCAGCGCATTGTACCCTTTCACGAAATTCTTCAGCGAATCCAGAATCTTCTCCCTGTCGTAATCGGTTGTCTCGTTTCCGTCAGCATCCTTCTTCGTCACCTTCTCATAAATGGAGTTCCTGCCGTCCATCAGCGCTTCTGCCGCGCTCTTCAGTGATGTGGCGTCTGTCCGGATCTGATTCAGCTCCGTTCTCCCCTTCTCCTGCTCTTCTCCACTCGCCTGGGTATTTCCCTGGGGAACCTTCGCATAATAATTGTTCAGAACCTTCTTGTAAGAACCGTTCTTCAAGCTGGCATAATCGGAAAGAGAGAATCCGGTGCTGTTCGTCGCATTCCCGGTATTCCCGAACAAAAAAGAAAAATCATTCGAACTGTTAATATTCATACGCTTTGTGCCTCCCTGCACGTTACAATCCATCCGTCACAATACATATCGGTCCAAACCGACCCATTCTGAAGAGCCGCCGGACAACATATGGATATATTTATTGTGCCACAGCACGTCGCAAAATGCAAGAGATCGAAGCCGGTCTCACAAACTATTCTGACGTCGGTCTCACAAATGATTCGTTGATATCTCTTTGTAAATCCCGTCTGTGATGTATAAACAATCATCGTTTTCATAGTGTCTGCACATTCCTTTCCATTTTGCTGATTGTCCGGATCGTCACCGCAAGTGCTTCCTCGGAAATATCCCGAAAAATCCTCTCCATCGCCTCGTTTGTCGCCGCTTCATTCTTCTCACAGAATTCCTTGCAGTATGGGGTCAATTGAATCCGCTTTGGCCTATCCCACCTACTTCCCGTCCTTCTACACCCGGCACATTTTTTGTATGTATTGTAAAAATTGCAAAATTGCAAAAGTCATAATTCATCAAAAAGATTATTGACAACTACATATATCTTTGCTATTATAATCAAGTCGCGAAACGACTTGCGCGAGTGCTGGAATTGGCAGACAGGCTAGACTAAGGATCTAGTGTTGGCAACGACGTGTGGGTTCAAGTCCCATCT
>JAEDCX010000066.1 GCA_016293925.1 Lachnospiraceae bacterium
TGGTAGACGCCTTCGTATCTCCCGGAATCGCGATCATATCAAGTCCTACAGAGCATACACAGGTCATGGCTTCCAGTTTCTCAAGCGTAAGAGCACCTGCAGAAACGGCGTCAATCATTCCCTGGTCTTCGCTGACCGGAATGAATGCTCCGCTCAATCCGCCGACATAGGAAGATGCCATAATACCGCCCTTCTTTACCTGATCGTTCAGCAGTGCCAGGGCTGCCGTTGTTCCCGGAGCACCTGCATGCTCCAGACCAATCTCGCAGAGAATATCTGCAACACTGTCGCCCACAGCCGGTGTCGGCGCCAGGGACAAATCAATGATTCCGAAGGGAACTCCCAGACGTCTGGAGGCTTCCTGCGCCACCAGCTGACCGACACGGGTGATCTTAAATGCCGTCTTCTTAATGGTTTCACACAATACTTCAAAGCTGGCGCCGCGAACGGACTGCAACGCGGTATGAACAACGCCGGGACCGCTGACACCCACGTTGATGATGGCATCCGCCTCCGTTACGCCATGGAACGCGCCCGCCATGAACGGGTTATCATCCGGTGCATTACAGAATACCACCAGTTTGGCACAGCCGAGAGAATCGTTCTCCTTCGTTGCCTCCGCCGTTTCCCGGATAATGGTTCCCATTAATCGGACCGCATCCATGTTGATTCCGGTTTTGGTAGAACCCACATTCACGGAGCTGCACACCAGTTCCGTTTCCGCAAGCGCCTGGGGAATGGAACGGATCAGCAGTTCATCTGCCCTCGTCATTCCCTTGCTCACCAGCGCGGAATATCCGCCGATAAAGTTTACCCCCACCTCTGCACGAGCCTTATCCAATGCTTTTGCGATCTCCACAAAATCCTCGGGCGTCTTGCAGCAGGCTCCGCCCACCAGTGCGATCGGCGTTACACTGATTCTCTTATTGACAATCGGAATCCCGTACTCTTTGGATATGTCGTTCCCGGTTTTCACAAGATCCCGGGCCAGTGTGGTAATCTTACGGTAAATCTTGTCGCAGCATGCCTTCAGATCGGAATCAATACAATCCATCAGACTGATTCCCAGTGTGATTGTTCTGACATCCAGATTCTCCTGCTCGATCATCTGATTTGTTTCTGCAACCTCGTATATATTGATCATGATATCACTGTCCTTTCTCTGTGTCTTCCTGCCATGCCGCTCAGATTCTGTGCATCTTATTGAAGATATCCTCATGCTGGCATTTGATCACAACGCCGACTTCATTGCCCAACACTTCCAGTTCATCCACGATCAGTGCGAAATCCTTCTGTGTCTGATTGGTATCCACCACCATCATCATGTTAAAGAAGCCCTGGATAATCGTCTGTGAGATATCCAGGATATTGATATTGTTCTCTGCCAGATAGGTGCAGACTTTTGCAATGATACCTACTGTATCTTTTCCGACTACAGTAATAATTGTTTTTTTCATGATTACTCTCCTCGTCTCTATGTATTCTTCTGTTTCTATACGGTTATCACCGGTGACACTTCGCTCCGCCTCGCCACCTGGATCGGGAAATCATCGGCATGATACGGATTGTCTCCGTTCTCAATCTCAATCCGCACGGTTTCATAGGCAAGCTCCGGCAGATTATTCTCCCGGCTTAAGTGTCCCAATATAATCTGTTTCATATTATCATGTAACAGTCTGGAAAGCAATCTCCCGGAATTCTCATTGCTCAGATGTCCCCGGTCTCCCAGAATTCTTTTTTTCAGATAATAGGGGTACGGTCCCACCTGAAGCATTCTCACATCATGGTTGGATTCGATCAAAATAGCATCCATCCCCCGCATCTTCTCCACGATATAATCGTCAAAGGTGCCAAGGTCTGTACACACCGCCACCCTCCGGTTCTCATAGCGGAAACGATAGGCCACCGGTTCTGCCGCATCATGGGAGATCTTCGTTGCATCCACCATGATATCCCCGATGTAAAAGGATTCGTCTGCCCTGATCTCATGGAAAAGAGAATCCTCTGCTTTCCCCAGTGTATTCGCCCTCTTCATCGCCTCAATGGTCCCTGCCGTGGCATAAATGGGGATTCCCCTCTTCCTTGCCATCACACCGATTCCACCGATATGATCGGAATGCTCATGGGTAACCAGAATACCGTGAATATCCTCTCCGGACAGCCCCAATTCGTGCAATCCTTCTTCCGTTTTCCTGCCGCTGATCCCCACATCCACCAACAGATGGGTGGTATCGGAACCAACGTAGATGCAATTCCCGCTGCTTCCGCTTGCGATACTACATAATCTCATCTATCTTTACTCGCTTTATCTTTACTTGCTCTGTCCCTATTTCCAGTAGATCTCCACGACATCATTCGGATGCAGTGCTTCCATATACTGGGCAGCCCTTCCGTTGACTGTTGTCACGATGCCTGTTCCCTGTGGTTTGGACAGATCAAAGGATATGTAATCAAACAAATCCACGAACAGATACTCCTGTTTGCCATGCATGGTGACCGGACTGCCGTTGCACAGAACCGTCATACTGACCGGACCGGCTGCCTGCTCCGCTTCCGGCTGTTCTGCTCCCGTTTTCTCTGTTTCATCCGCACCCGCATCATTTCCTGTCTCCCAGCCTGATGCCGCTACTCCGTCCGTTCCGGATGCAGTCTCCGTATCCGCCCAAGCCCCGACGTCTTCCCGTTCCCGGGTATCGTCCCGGTTCACCGGTTCCTCCCAAACGGCGCCGGGATACAATTCATCCGGTGACAGTTCCACCGTGAAATTCCCGTATACCTTCGTCTCCGGTGTTGCTGCAGCATGATTGACATAGAGGTATCTTCTCAGTTGCGGTGCAATATCCATCCATGCAATGATCTCATCCACGGTGCAATATTCCGCAACCTCGACAGCATCTCCGTCTGCGATCTCATAGAACTCCGTCTTCGCTTCCCCGTTTACGATGGCTCTGCCGGGAATCCCCACATCCTTCCCGTTTACCGTTACACGGATATTCGATCCGTATTCCGGCAGCTGCCCCACCGTCAGTGTTGCGGCCGCTCCCGCCGTGGAAGGAATCACCTGAATGACATCATTCTCACGGATCGGCGTATGGATGTCTCCCGGAACACCGTTCACCATGATCACAGCAGCCTCGCCCAGATTGCCCCGCTGGATCCTTGCCTTCCCGTTCACCGTGAACTCCAGTTCCTTCCCACGTCTCGGGAAAAGACCATCACTCGGGAAATCAGCATTCATGGCAGCGTCTACCACCGCAAGTTTCCCGTTATCGTATAATTTCACCCGTTCTTCATTAAACGTTACAAATATAAAGTTATTGCTCTGCTCATAGTAGCTCAGACAGATTCCTACCGGAGTAACCATTCTGGAATCATGCGGAATGGAATCATCCCGGAAATCAATCTTGCCCATCACTTCCCTGCCACGTACCGCAACCCGCTCCGGTGCAATGCCAAGTGCCGCAGCAAGTGCCTGCGTATAGCCGGTAATCACACCGCCACCGCCGACTACAAACACCGCACTCACGGGTCTTCCTCCGTTCAGTTCGATCATTTTAGCGGCCACATCCGCTGTCATCCGGTCAATCACCGGCTGTACGGCGGCTTCCAGTCGTTCTCTCGAAATCGTCTGCGGCAGTCCCATGATATCCATGAACGCAATCTCTTTCCCTGCGGTATAATCCCGCTTAATCAGTTCTGCGGTATTGAAATCAACCAGACACTCTTTGGCAATCACCTCTGTCAGTGCATCCCCGGCCACCGGAAGCATTCCGTAGGAGGCTATGCTGCCGTCACAAGTGATGGAGATATCACTTGTCCCTGCCCCCACATCCAGCAGGGCAATGTTCAGCATCCGGTACTGCTCCGGAATCGCCACAATCATGGCCGCAATCGGCTCCAGTGTCAGATTCACAACATCCAGTCCTGCATATTCCACTGCTCTATACAGACCATCCACTACCTCATCGGGGAGGAATGTCGCAATCATATCCACCGCAACCTTGTGCGCCTTATGATCCAGCAGATTGGTCATGGGCAGATCATTGAGATAATACCGCTTCACGGAATATCCCACACAGTAGAAATGCTCATTGCCCTCATTTTTCTCAAGGAATTCCTCATACGCCTTCTCCACGCCCTTGGAATTCAGTTCATAGATCTCATCCTCCGTCACGGCGTGTTCATTCTCATAGACGATATGGGTTGTCACATCCACGGTACGAAGAACCCGCCCCGCAGCAGCAATACAGACGTTCTGCAGGGTCATATGCAATTTGCGCTCCAGATCCTCTTTGACCTGTCTGATGGTCTGTCCGACTCTGTGAATGTCATGGATCTGCCCGTCCAGCATCGCTCTTGTCTCATGCTCGATTACGGACTGTCCCAGCACAACAAATCGGTCCCGTTCCAGATATCCTACGGTACCAACAATGCTTCTGGTTCCGATATCCAGGCCGAAAACACATCTTCCTTCGTAGACGTTCGGTGTCATTCCATATCCTCCAGTTTCTCATGAATCTGCCGGAAAGTCTCTTCCATGGATCCACTGTTGTCTATCTCAAATGCGCAATGTCTCCGGAACTCTTCTTCCGGCAGCTGACTCTTCATGATTGCATCAATCTTCTCATCCGAATACTGACGGCTCGTCCGCAGTCTTTCCCTCCGCACATCCTCACTTGCATAAATGTACCATATTTCGTCCAGAATTTCATCATATTTCTCTTCAATCAGCAACGCAGCTTCCAGAAAAAAATAATCTGCCTGTCCCTCTTTCTCCAGTTGTGCCATTCTGTCCAGAATATATTCTCTCACAGCAGGGTGGATGATACCGTTTACCCGGGCGAGAATTGCAGCGTCACCGAAAATTTTCTCTGCCATTTTCCCACGGTCAATCTCTCCCTGATCATCCAGAACCTCTGTGCCCAGCACCTCCACAAGTGCCGGAAACGCCCTTCCGCCTCTGGCTCTGACCAGATGTGCCACCTCATCCGCCAGCAGAATCTCACAGGAGCAGTTCTCTTTCAGATAATTCATAATACTGGATTTACCACAGCCCACGCCGCCTGTAATACCGATGGATCGCATCATACTCTCCTTATTTCGCCTCATACCAATTGGCTCCGGAATGAATGTCCGTAACCAGTTCCACACGTAAATCTGCGGCCTTCATCATGGATTCCCGGATGATTCCGTACACCTCATCCAGTTCCTCCTCCGCGGTTTCCACAAGCACCTCATCATGTACCTGCAGAAGCATCTTGGATCGCAGTTTCCGTTTTTTCAGTTCCTCATGAATTCTGATCATCGCTATCTTCATGATGTCCGCAGCACTGCCCTGCAGCGGTGCATTCATTGCCACACGTTCTCCGAAGCTTCTCTGCATGAAGTTAGCGCTTCTCAATTCCGGAATCGGACGGATACGACCGTAGATCGTGGTGCTGTATCCCTTTTCCTTTGCTTCGGCAACTGCCTGATCCAGAAACCGCTTGACCCCTGGATACGTGGCAAAATACTGGTTGATATACTCTCCTGCCTCTTTGCGGGAAATGCTGAGATCCTGACTTAAGCCAAAAGAGCTGATACCGTAAACAATTCCGAAATTTACCGCCTTGGCATTCCGGCGTTGCAGATCCGTTACCTCCTCGAAGGGAATGTGAAATACCTTGGATGCCGTAATCCGGTGGATATCCGCATCCTGACGGTACGCTTCAATCAGTTCCTCATCCCCGGACATATGCGCCATCAGCCGCAGCTCAATCTGGGAGTAATCCGCATCCACAAATACAAAACCATCCCGTGGCACAAACACCTTCCGAATCTGTCTCCCCAATTCCGTACGCATGGGAATATTCTGCAGATTCGGTTCCGTAGAACTGATCCTGCCCGTTGCGGTAATCGTCTGGTTGAAATTCGTATGGATTCTTCCGTCTGCTTCAATATACTCTGCCAGCCCGTCTGCATAGGTGGATTTCAATTTTGTCAATCCTCTGTATTCCAGAATATCCCGGACAAACGGATACTCATCCGCAAGTTTTTCCAACACTTCCACACTGGTAGAGTATCCCGTTTTGGTCTTTTTCCCGGCGGGAAGCTGCATTTTCTCAAACAGAATCTCTCCCAGTTGTTTGGGAGAATTGATATTGAACCGCTCTCCGGCAGTATCGTAGATACGGTTCTCCAATTCCCCGATCTGAACTGCCAGATGCTCTCCGTACGCCTTCAGTTCCTCTCTCCGGACACAGATCCCCTCATGCTCCATATCATAGAGCACATAGGACAGCGGCATCTCAATCTCTCGGAAAAGGGAGAGCATCCCCTTCTTCGTCAGCGTATCCATCAGTTCCCGGTAGGCCAGCCAATTCCCCCTTCCACAGTGACACAGATAAGCGCATACCGCTTCCCGCTCCGTCTTGCAGACTTCTGCTACGGTCTTCTTCCCGAAGACTTCCCCATATCCTGCAAACCGATATCCACCGTATTCATTGGCCACATCCTGGGGTTCATAATCGTTCTTCAACGGATTCAGAAGATATGCTGCGATATTGGTACAGCTTATCTTATCATGCACATCCTCATTCAGAATGCTGTATAATCGCTTCGCATCAAACACAGCTGTCATGGACGCAGTCATGATAACCCGTTTCAGGATACGGATCAGTTCCTGCCTGCCCACCATATCGGAAAAGAGGATCCTGTTCTGTGTTTCCGAACTGATACAGACACCGATCACATCCGTATCCCGGAGCAGTCCGATGCCGATCAGCCGGTTCTCACAGTCCTCCCATCCGGATGACTCCAGCTGTTCCGGATGCTCCAGCAGAACATAGTCTGCGCTCTCCGTCACGGTATCCTGTACAGTCTCAAAACGATTCAGGAAATTCTTGAATTCCAGATCCCGGAAATACGCATATGCCTCCGGTGTATAGTAATCATGCACCCGCGCCAGTTCCTCATCGTACGGAACCTCTGCATCAACCCGGATGGTAGCCAGACGTTTGCTCAGAAATGCAAGTTCCCGGTTTGCTTCCAGGGTATCGTGCAGTCCCTTCTTCGAGATCTCATCCAGATGCGTATAGAGATTCTCTACGGTTCCGTACTGCATCAGAAGATCGGTGGCTGTCTTCTCCCCCACCTTCGGAACCCCCGGAATATTATCCGCCGAATCTCCCATCAATGCTTTCAATTCAATAATTCCAAGGGGCGGGACATGGTACTTGTCCAACACCTCCCGGGTATTGTACCGTTCCACTTCCGTCTTGCCACCCTTGGTCTTCGGCAGCAGGATGGTAATGTGATCCGTGGCAATCTGCAGCAGATCACGGTCTCCCGACATCAATAGCACTTCCATCCCGGCAGCTTCACTCCTCCGTGCCAACGTTCCCAGAATATCATCTGCCTCCAGCCCGGGCTGGGTGATAATCTGAACCCCCATTGCCCGGAGAACATCCTGCATCACGGGAACCTGTTCCCTCAGTTCCTCCGGCATCCCCTTTCTGGTGCCCTTGTATGCTGCATACATCTCATGCCGGAAGGTCGGAGCCTTCACATCAAAAGCAACCGTCACATAATCCGGCTTCTCCTCATCCATCAGTTTGAAAAATATATTCAAAAATCCATATATGGCATTGGTATGGAAGCCCTTCGCATTGGTCAGCGGCGGAAGCCCGTAAAATGCTCTGTTTAAAATACTATGTCCGTCTATCAAAACAATTTTCTTCATTTCTGCTCCAATCAATACAGGAAAAATACCGACACAAACGCCATGACCGCCACAAATGCAATCTCTAATCCGAAATACGTGGCATTGATCCGCTTTCTCCTGCGAATCCGGTTCTCATAGCTTTCCAGTTTCCGTTCCAGTTCGCCGCCAAGGTCGAAGGTGCCTCCCTCCTCTAACCTGCTCATTCCGACAGCAACCAGATACTGAATGGACAGCTCCTCCATACAGTCCGGACACGTTCTGGTATGTGCTATAAATGCTTCCATTGTGTCATCCTTCAATTTGTTTTCCACGAAGCCTGCAATCGCCTTTTCTGCTTCTTTACAATCCATGCCGTACCTGCCTTCCGTATCCGACTAATTGCATAATACCCTATTACAGATTATAGAAAAAGCACCTGCAATATGCAAGTGCTTTTGTGACACATGTCCTTCTGTGACTGTCATGCCGTACAGACAGCATTTCCCCTCGGAATGGATTATGACTTTCCTCTAATCTATGCTGGTATATTTATTATTTTACCGGAAAAAAGTATCGCTTGCAAAGAGACTTGCCATTCTATTGACACCGAGTACTAATTGAGATATAATCTCAATAATAACAATTATATCATTTAAGGATATGATAATCATGTTGAAACGAAATACCATTCAGCGTTCGTTGGTCTTAGAAACAGTGGGAAAACTACAGTGCCACGCCACAGCAGAGGAGATCTACGAAGCAATTGTTCATGACCATCCGAATATGAGCCGGGCAACAGTATACCGGAATCTGAAACTGCTGTCCGAAATGGGTGATATCCGCAGAATTGCGATTCCGGACGGCGCTGACCATTTCGATCATCTCTGCCATGACCATATGCATGTCCGTTGCGAGCAATGCGGCCGGGTTTTTGATGTAGACATGGAAAACATTACCGGTTTAGAGAAACACATTCACGATCGTCACGGATTTCTGTTCACCGGATACGATATCCTGTTTCGCGGAATCTGTCCGGATTGTCAATCACCCTCCAAACAGCAGGGATGATGCTAAACAAGTGCGTATACGGGCGCATACATAACCCGTAAATATACATACAAAAGGAGTAACCGCTATGAGAAGCATTACAAAATTGGATTTACAGTACGCACATCGTTTCTATGGATTCAAGGGAGAAGCACAGTACCTGCACGGACATACCGGTGTTCTGACCATTGAGGTTGAGGATTCCGTGGAACCCGGTGTCAATATGGTTTTTCCCTGCAATGAGATTCAGAAAACAGCATGGGAGGTTCTGAAGAATTTCGATCATGCCCTGATTCTGCGGGAAGACGATCCCCTGCTCCCTGCAATTCTCAGTGTATATGAGGCACAGGGCATCAAAGACGGTGCACCGTCCAATAAGATGAAAGGACCTGCTTTCAAAACAGAACTGGCAACAGCCTATCCCGACTGCCGTCTGGTTGTAACCAAGGAAACCATGACCGTTGAGGGAATGATTAAGATCGTATACGAGCTGCTCAAAGATAAACTGAACATTGCCAAGCTCACCTTCACAAGTGGTGTCAATGCCGCTTCACAGGAATATGAGACAAACAAAACCATTGACCGCTGCCCGCTGTGCGGTATTGCCCTGAACGAGAACGGAGTCTGCCCGAAGTGCGGTTATAAGAAATAATCCCAGAAATGATCTTTCGGTGTTCATTACCAAAGAGAATATCGGATACGAAAAAAGTGCTGATGCAATGAGTCCATCAGCACTTTTTCTATGGTCGCAATCCGTCTATTCGGCGTATTGCATGGCAATTTGCACGAGGAAATGGTAATTCATCTTGTCGCAGGATGCCCTGCAACGGATATAAAAAACCCCGTATATCTATCCTATACGGGGTTTACTGCCGGCAGCGGGACTTGAACCCGCACGTTGTTGCCAACAACAGATTTTGAGTCTGCCTCGTCTGCCATTCCGACACGCCGGCATGTCTGCGTCAATCACAGCCGAGAATTATAATAGCATAATCGTCTGCGATTGACAAGCAGAATTTTCAATGGAACAAATAATTTATTTTTGTGCACCAAATATTTTTTGTATCAAATCATTTGTGTCCGGAAGGAACCTTGTACGGAACCTCCTGACTTACTGCACGGAGAAATCGATCTTATTGTAGATATCAAAGGAATCGAAGGTAGCAAAATAATCCTTCGGTGTTTCCGCACGACGGATCAGTTTCACCGTCCCATCCTCCTGCAGCAACAGCTCCGCACTCTTCAGCTTGCCGTTATAGTTATAGCCCATTGCAAAGCCGTGGGCGCCGGTGTCATGGATCACGATGTAGTCACCGATCTCTGCCTTCGGCAGCATTCTGTCGATGGCAAATTTGTCGTTATTCTCACAGAGAGAACCGGTCACATCATATTTGTGATCACAGGGCTCATTTTCTTTCCCGAGAATGGTGATATGATGGTATGCGCCGTACATAGCTGGACGCATCAGATTAACCGCACAGGCGTCACATCCGAGATACTCCTTGTGGGTATGCTTCTCGTGAATGATCTCTGTTACCAGAGCCCCGTAAGGTCCCATCATGAAACGTCCCATCTCGGTATAGATTGCGACATCTCCAAGCCCTGCCGGAACCAGTATCTCCTCGAATGCTTTCCGAACGCCCTCTCCGATTGCCTTGATATCATTCTTCTCCTGCTCCGGTCTGTAGGGGATTCCGACACCGCCGGACAGATTGATAAAGGACAAGGATACCCCCGTCTTCTCTTTGATCTTGACGGCGGTTTCAAACAATACCTTTGCCAGAAGAGGATAATACTCATTGGTCACCGTGTTACTTGCCAGGAAGGCATGCATACCAAAGCGTTTTGCACCCTTTTCTTGCAAGATTCTGTATCCCTCGAATAACTGCTCGGTCGTGAAGCCGTACTTGGCGTCCCCCGGATTGTCCATAATGTCTGTGGTAATCTGGAAAGTACCTCCCGGATTATAACGGATGGAAATGGTTTCCGGAATCCTGCCGATTGTCTTTTCCAGGAAATCAATATGGGTGAAATCATCCAAATTGATGGTGGCACCGATCTTGGCTGCATAGGCGAATTCCTTTGCCGGGGTGTCGTTGGAGGAGAACATAATCTCTTCACCGGATAAGCCCATTGCGTTGGATAACATCAACTCTGTGAGGGAGGAACAGTCACAGCCGCAGCCATACTCTCTCAAAATATCGATCAGAAACGGATTGGGGGTTGCCTTCACGGCAAAATACTCTCGAAATCCCTTATTCCAGGCAAAGGCATCCTTGACAGCCTGTGCATTCTCACGGATTCCCTTCTCATCATAGATGTGAAAGGGAGTCGGATAGGTTTTTACAATCTCTTCTACCTGCTCTTTGGTCACAAATGGTAATTTACTCATTCTTTTGCTCCTTTTCTATTCATTCCAACGAAAACACAACCGAAGCCATGCATTTCGTCCTTTATACATCCTCGATCTGCCAGTCGATAGGCTCCAGACCATTCTGCTTCAGGTACTCATTCGTCCTGCTGAAGGGCTTACTGCCGAAAAATCCTCTATAGGCAGACAACGGACTTGGGTGTGGGGATCGAATGAGCAGATGCTTCGGGTTCGTGATCATCTCGGCTTTCTTCTGTGCCGGACTGCCCCACAGGATAAAGACAAGGGGTCTGTCTTCCGCCGCCAGTGCCCGGATTGCCGCATCCGTAAATTGCTCCCATCCATGTCCTTTGTGAGAATTCGCCAGATGAGCCCGGACCGTCAATACCGTATTCAACATGAATACGCCCTGATTCGCCCATTTTACCAGATATCCGTTGTTCGGAATCTTACATCCAAGATCATCATGCAGTTCCTGATAGATATTTACCAGGGAAGGTGGAATCTCCACTTCCGGGCGAACCGAGAAACACAATCCGTGGGCCTGTCCCACATTATGATACGGATCCTGCCCGATAATCACAACCTTCACCTCCTGAAAGGGGGTCATGTGGAATGCACTGAAAATCTCCTGGGCAGGAGGAAACACTGTATTCGTCTGATACTCCCGATTCACGAACTGATACAGTTCTCTGTAATATGGCTTTTTGAACTCCTGCTCCATAACGGGCAGCCAGTCATTATCAATCATACTCATATCCGTATCCTCTGTCATGGATCCGTAAAACTGCCGCAGGAATCCTGATCCCAGCCGGCACGATCCATCCCCTGCAGCCTACAGGCGCACCGAAATGCCCCGGCTTCTTAAATACTCTTTGACCTGTCTGATCTCCAACTCTTTAAAATGAAACAGACTTGCCGCAAGCACGGCGTCCGCTTTGCCTTCCGTAAGGCCGTCATAGAAATGCTCCAGCCTGCCAGCTCCACCGGATGCAATCACGGGTATGTTCACATTCTCGGACACCAGTCTCGTCAGTTCCAGATCGAATCCGTTCTTGGTTCCGTCACAATCCATGCTGGTCAGCAGGATCTCACCTGCCCCAAGCCGGTTTGCTTTCATGGCCCATTCTACCGCATCGATCCCCATATCGATCCGCCCGCCGGCCTTGTAAATATTCCATCCGGATCCGTCGGGTCTTCTTTTCGCATCGATTGCAACCACCACGCACTGGCTGCCGAATTTGTCTGCCGCTTCGCTGATCAGATTCGGGTTCATGATGGCAGCCGAATTGACCGCAACCTTATCTGCACCTTCCCTGAGAATCTCTTTGAAATTCTCCACGGTTCTGATACCACCACCTACGGTGAAGGGAATAAAAACCTGCTCCGCAACCCGGCGTACCATATCCACCACTGTGCCGCGGTGATCACTTGTTGCGGTAATATCCAGAAAAACCAGTTCATCCGCACCGGCCCGGTCATACACCTTCGCACATTCCACCGGATCTCCCGCATCTACCAGATTCACGAAATTGACGCCCTTCACAACACGTCCGCAATTCACATCCAGACAAGGAATGATTCTCTTGGTATGCATTATTTCGTACCTCCTGTCAGCGAAATAAAATTACGCAGAATCTGCAGACCCACCTCCGAGCTCTTCTCCGGATGGAACTGGCATGCATAGATGTTCTTTTTCTGTACAGAGGCGCCCACTGTCACACCATACTCACAGGTTGCGGTAATGATGGATGGATCCGGCGTGTCCAGATAATAGGAATGCACGAAATAAACATAGGAATGCTCCGGAATTCCTGCAAACAAATCCCCTGCATTCGGAAACTTCAGATCATTCCATCCAATCTGCGGGACCTTCCGTTTCTCACTGTCCGGTAGTTTATGATAGGTTCCCGGTAAAAGACCGAGCCCCTTTACCCCCGGTGCCTCATCAGAGCTGTCAAAGATCAGTTGCTGACCAAGACAGATTCCCAGAAAAGGCGTTCCCTGTTCTACAATCTTATGAATCACCTCTACCAGGCCATACTCCTCCAACCTCATCATGGCATCTCCGAAATTCCCTACGCCCGGCAGAATCACTTTGTCCGCCCGGAGAAGAATCTCATAGTCTCTGGTCAGGACAGCATCTTGTCCCAGGTAATGCAATGCTTTTTCCACACTTTTCACATTCCCTGCATCATAATCGATGATTGCAATCATATCCATCAGCCTCTTTTTATCTCTTATTCCTCCACCGTCTGATTCCGGTTCGACTCAATTTCTTTCAAAATATCCTGTTCTTCCGAAAGCACATCCTCCAGATCATCGAGATGCTCCTTATCATTCTTACTCTCTACCGGGTCGTCCGGGATTAGAATTGTAAAGATATCGATCCCGTTTCCCTCCAGAACAGAATACAGGATTTTGGTATAGATGATAGGATCCTCATAACCAAGAACCGTATGTACATCATTTTCCGTTAACGCATACTCCGAATCCATGGTCCTCAGAATCGTTGTGTACACCTCAGCCAGTTCTCGGTCGATCCCCAGTTCCTCTGCTTTCTCCTTACGTTTTTCATATCGTCTGACTCCCTCAAACAGATCGTCCAGCGCATGAATGTCGTCTCCAAGACGCTTATGCAGTTCATGCAGATCCAACTGATTGGAAACACTCAGAATCAAGGATACCTTCTCATATATGATCCGGTCGCTCTTGTTCAATTTCAGTCCGGACAGTTTCCGATATGCGGTCATATAATCCTGATTGTAGTAGGCGTTTCTGGCTTCTCTACGCACTCCAGCATTCGGAATCGTTCGTGCCAGCACAACCATTGCAGCGCCAATGGCAATGACGATCAGGAAAACCGGCACAATTCGTTTTCCGGTCAGATTATGGCTTGTCTCCTCCGGTTCTTCCGGTTTCTTCTTATCTTTTTTGGGCTTTTTCTCCTTCTTCGGCTTTTTCTCCTTGCCCTTCTTGCTGCTCTTGTCCGCTTTCCCTTTCTTGCTGCCTGCGCTCAGGTCCTCCCCTTCCGCATCTACCTCCTGCAGAATCTCCGTATTCTCATCTGCAACACCCTCCGGAAGCGTTCCTTTGGCACCCTTTTTCCCTTTCCCGGTCTTCTTCGGTTTCTCCTCTTTTGCATCTTCCTCATCATCCTCTGCAAAAAGAGCATCCGCCATCTTGCCCAGGAAGCCTTTTGGCTTCGTATCCGGCTGTTTCTCCGGAATATCCTCCGTTACAAATAACTGATCTACTTCCGACAATACTGCTACCGAATTGTCATCCCCGTCGGAATGTACATTTTCTGCCTGCTTTCGGGATTTTTTCTCCTTATTCTTCTTATCCGGTTTTTCTTTTGTCTTTTTTTCTTTACCCTTCTTTTCTTTTTTCTTCTTATCCTTTATATCATTGCCGGATTCTTCCGCTTCCTCTGAATCGCTTTCAAATGTTCCGATTTCATCCATACTCTGAGGATTCTCACTGTCCATGGCGTCCATTGCGAAAATATCAAAGTCACCTGAATCGTGATACTCTTCCGGACCGGTATCGCCACCCATGCTCTCCAGAAGTGCCAGCATATCATCTTCCGATCCTCCCGACACATTATCATTCAAAAGAGCATTGATCTCATCCAGTTCCGCATCTCCTGTCATCGGAATTCCGGCTGCATCAGACAAAAGATCCGGCTCCGGCTGCACATCCAGATCACGGATTCCACACTCGGAACTCAGTCTATCCAAATCACTCATATCTACTTCAACAGGCGTATCCTGCACCGGTATTTCTTCCCGGGCAGGAATCTCCTCTGTCATGGGAAGCTCCTCTGCTACCGGAGGCTCCTCTGCCACCGGAGGCTCCTCTATTGCCGGAAGTTCCTCTGCTGTCGCCTCTTCCTGAACTGAAATCTCTTCCACAGGAATTGCTTCCGTCATCGTCTCTTGTGCGCCCACATCCTCCGGGCTTGTCTCCACAGACACCTCTTCCGGTTCTGTTGGTTCTACCGGTCCATTCATGGATGCAAACAGTGCAGCAATCTCATCCTCACTCATCATGCCGTTGTTGGACGGTGCCGGTGCCGGGGACTCTTCCACCGGGAGTTCCTCTGC
>JAEDCX010000006.1 GCA_016293925.1 Lachnospiraceae bacterium
GATGCCTATAAGCAGTTGGAGCGGGACCGCAGGAAGCTGGAGCGGGAACGGAACCTGTTAGAGGCGGACAAGCGCCGGTATATGCAGCTTACGCCCGCAGAGGAGTCGTCCTTTTTCCGGGGAGTGGATGATATTGGCGGATTGAAGAAACGATACCGGGATCTGAGCCGGATTTTCCATCCGGATAATGCAAACGGAGACAAGGAAACTTTCCAGCTGATTACAAGAGAGTTCACCACGTTAACAGAATTCTGGCAATAAAAAACCTCCCGAAGACCGGGAGGTTTCATGTTCCATATGTCTGTCTGATTAAGCGCGCTCCACTAATCCGGATCTCAAACATCTTGTACAAACATGAAGAGTCTTCACAGAACCATTCACGTTAGCCTTTACTGTCTGAATATTGGATTTCCAAATATGATTGGATCTTCTATGAGAATGGCTTACTGCATTACCGAAATGAACGCCTTTTTCACAAATATCACATTTCGCCATGATACACCTCCTAAACGAATAATCTAAACTCACAACATGACTAATATAACAGATCAAATCAGGGAATGCAAGCAAAAAATCGTGATTTTCCAAAAAAAATGAATTTCTGTTTCAACCTATAGGCAAAAAGAGTATAATAGGTTATAATTTAAGAAATATTTTATTTGAAAACACATGTATAATGTTATATGATAGCATAGACTGAAAACTTGTGCTTTTTTTCAGCGATGGATCGCGGCAGTATTCCATGCGCGGTTTGTGATATGCACGGGTATTATAATAAAGGAGGTTTCCCTATGAGAGGATCCATGAATACCAGTCTCGGCAATATTGTCATTGACAATGAAGCAATCGCCCAATATGCAGGTACCGTTGCATTGGAATGCTTCGGCATTGTCGGCATGGCTTCCGTAAATGTAAAGGATGGACTTGTAAATCTGTTGAAGAAGGACAAGATCACTCATGGCATTTCGGTCACGGTCAATAACAACCGGATTACGTTGAATTTCCACGTTATCGTATCTTATGGTGTCAGCATTCTGGCCGTTTCAGACAATCTGATCAGCAGTGTGAAATACAAAGTAGAACATTTTACGGGTCTTGAGATCGAGAAAATCAATATTTATGTAGAGGGCGTAAGAGTGATCGACTAAGCGCGACATATAGGAGGATATAAGTAGTGGCTGCGAATAAAATTGATTCTACACTCCTGCAGATGATGTTTGTGGCAGGTGCAAAGAGTCTGGAGAGCAAAAAAGAATGGATTAACGAACTGAACGTTTTTCCTGTTCCGGATGGAGATACCGGTACCAATATGACTTTGACCATCATGTCTGCCGCAAGGGAGGTTGTGAGCCTTGCCCAGCCGGACATGCCAACCCTGTGTAAAGCGATTTCCTCCGGCTCCCTGCGCGGTGCAAGAGGGAATTCCGGCGTTATCCTGTCCCAGTTATTGCGCGGTTTTACCAAGGTGGTAAAAGAATACGAAGAGATAGATATCGAGATTCTCTGTACGGCAATGCAGAGGGCAGTGGAAACTGCATACAAAGCCGTCATGAAGCCCAAGGAAGGAACGATTCTCACGGTTGCAAGGGGAATGGCAGAGATGGCGGTCAAACTGCAGGAGAGCAAGGTGACCGACATGAAGGTGTTCCTGCAGAAGGTGTTGGAAGAAGGAGATGCAACACTGGCGAGAACTCCGGAGCTGTTACCGGTTCTGAAGCAGGCCGGCGTGGTGGATTCCGGAGGCCAGGGACTGATGGAGGCACTCCGCGGTGCCATGGATGCATTTAACGGCAAAGAAGTGGATTTCAACCTGGATGGCGGGACCGCCAACGCCGGTGTGGCTACGCAGGCTAAGGTCAATATCAAATATGAATACAATACAGAATTCATGATCCGTCTGGATAAGCCCTTCAACATCAAGAATGAAATTGATTTCAAGGAATATCTTGAAACGATCGGGGAATCCGTCAGGGTTTCGGCGGATGAGAATGCTGTAAAGGTCCGTATCTGTACCAACGATCCCGGCTTTGCAATCCAGCGGGCTTTGAAATACGGATCCCTTACCAATATTCAGATTGACAACTTGAAGTTTGCACAAGAAAAACTTCAACAAACCCATGAAAATGCAAAACCGATAAGCGGGTCCGGAACGGAGGCTGCATGTGTTGCCCAGTCTGTTCCGGAAGAGCGGAAGCCCTTTGGATTTATTTCCGTATCGGTTGGAAACGGAATCTCCGAGATTTTCACCGGACTTGGGGTTGACTGCATTATTGAAGGCGGCCAGACGATGAATCCGAGTACGGAGGATATGCTGAATGCAATCGCCAAGGTAAATGCCGATACGATTTTCATTCTTCCGAACAATAAGAATATTGTTCTGGCGGCAAATCAGGCAGCCTCTCTGACAGAGGATAAAAAAGTAATTGTTATTCCGACAAAGACCATTCCCCAGGGGATTACGGCTGCAGTAAATTTCGTTCCGGATGCATCTGCGGAAGAGAATCAGACCGTGATGGAAGAAGAAGCAGAACGGGTGAAGAGCGGCGAAGTCACATATGCGGTCCGTGATACTGTCATCGACGAGAAAGAGATTCATCAGGGGGATTTCATGGGAATCGGAGACAGAGGGATTCTCGCTGTCGGAACCCAAAAGGACGCCGTTACTCTGGATATGATCCGTAACATGATTGATGAAGACAGCGAATTGATCAGTATCTATTACGGCTGCGATGTGACTGAGGATGAGGCGGAAGCACTTCGTGCAAGTGTGGAAAGTACATTTGACAGTTGCGATGTAGAATTACAGCAGGGCGGACAGCCGATTTATTCTTATATTGTATCTGTTGAGTAGACATGCGGAAGGAGTAGGGCGTGGTGCGTAAGTGCTGCGCCTTTTTCGATGAATGGCATCAGAGCACCACAGGGAAGCCGGGATGATAGGATGAGATTGGACAGTGACATTACACAGATCAAAGGCATCGGCGAGAAAACCGCGGAATGCTTTTATAAACTGAATATTCACACCGTACAGGATTTGTTGTACTATTTCCCCCGGAAATATGATCTCTATTCCGAACCGGTGGAACCGTCAGAAGATCAGGTGGGAGAGCGGATTGCGGTTTGCGGCATTATCCTGCGGGAGGGAAAACCTGTCAGGGTCAGGAATCTGACGATTCTGAACACCTGGATCCGTGTGGGCGGGCAGGGGATGAAAATCACCTTTTATAATATGCCTTACCTGCGCAATGCGCTGAAATGCAACCGGAAATATGTTTTCTGCGGCGTTCTGAAGCAGAATCATACCGGTTTCTATATGGAACAGCCGAAACTGTGCAAACCGGAAGAGTATGACGCTATGACGCAGGCGTTACAGCCCGTCTACGGAACGACAGAGGGACTGTCCTGCAATGCAATCCGCAAAGCTGTTCTGGCATCAAGGGAGCAGATTCCGTTCCTGCGGGACTGCCTTCCGGAGAACCTGATTGTTTCCCATGCGCTCCCGAAACTGAACGATGCAGTGGAAAACATGCATTTTCCACAGACCATCGACGCATATGTGCAGGCAAGAAAGCGATTCTCCTATGACGAATTCGTTGCTTTTCTCTTATCCCTCAAGATGATGAAAGCTGACTACCGGTACATGAAGACCATTTATCCGATGATTCCGGTCGCTTATCCGAATCGGGTTCTGGAACGTCTTCCCTATCAGCTGACCGCTGCCCAGAAGAGAACCTATGAAGAGATTGTGCAGGATCTGTGCACGGACCGTGTAATGAATCGTCTGATTCAGGGAGATGTCGGCTCCGGCAAGACAATCATTGCTTTTCTCGCCCTGCTGATGTGTGCCGGGAACGGTTATCAGGCTGCACTCATGGCGCCGACAGAGGTACTTGCCAAGCAACATTTTACCCAGTTCACCCAATTGCTGCAGCAGAATTGTCTGCCTTTCCGGTGTGTTCTGCTCACAGGCTCCACCTCAGCGTCGGCCAGAAAGGAAATATTGCCCGGGATTGCAGACGGATCTGTCCAGATTGTCATCGGCACCCATGCCATCTTCCAGGATTCGGTCCATTATCATGCCCTTGCGCTTGCCATTACCGATGAACAGCATCGGTTTGGGGTAAAGCAGCGGGAACGGCTGGTTCACAAAGGAGTAACCACCAATGTGCTTGTCATGAGTGCAACTCCCATTCCGAGATCCCTTGCCATGATTCTATACTCGGATATGAATCTGTCTGTGATTGATGAATTGCCCGTGGGACGAAAACCCATCAAAAACTGTGTTGTGGATGAGTCCTACCGGGAAACGGCTCACCGTTTTCTCCTGAAAGAGATTGCAAGCGGCCGTCAGGCATATGTCATCTGCCCGATGATCGAGGACAACGAGGAAACGGATCTGGTCAGTGTCACGGAGTACTATGACAGGCTGCAGGCATCCATGCCGGAAACGGTCCGGATCGGATTGCTGCACGGCAGGATGAAGAACACAGAGAAAAACCGCATTATGGAAGCATTTGCTGCAGGCAATATCGACATCCTGGTTGCTACCACCGTTGTTGAGGTCGGAATCAATGTGCCCAACGCAACCGTCATGATGATCGAGAATGCCGAACGCTTCGGACTTGCCACGCTGCACCAGCTTCGGGGGCGCGTGGGACGTGGGGCAGAGCAGTCCTATTGTATTTTCATGAATGGCAGCAAAAAGGAAAAAGAGAATGCCCGTCTGAATATTCTGCTCAAATCCAATGACGGATTTGAAATTGCCAATGAAGACCTGAAACTGCGTGGTCCCGGCGAATTGACCGGAGTATCCCAGAGCGGTGACTTTCCGTTTCAGATCGCGGATATCTATCGGGATGCGGATATTCTGCGTTGGGCGGATGAAGATACGGATCGGATCATGGAGGATCTTGCCGGCGGCAGGGAAGCGGAATACCGCGAATATCTGGACTATCTGCAGACGGTACAGAATAATAAAGTTGACTTTCGATCCATATAAAAGTAATATAAATGTATGTGGAAATGGAGGAGATCATTGTGTCGAAAATAGCAATCGCAACAGACAGTAACAGCGGAATCACACAGAAACTTGCGGGTGAACTGGGCGTTTTTGTTTTGCCGATGCCCTTTACCATTGACGGTGCTACTTTTTTTGAAGACATTAATCTGTCTACCGAAGAATTCTTTGAAGCACTGGATCAGGATAAGGATGTCATGACTTCCCAGCCGAATCCGGTTGATCTGACAGAATTCTGGGATTCCATACTAAAGGAATATGATTCCATTGTGTATATCCCCATGTCCAGCGGATTATCCGGCTCCTGTCAGACGGCAATGATGCTCGCCGAGGAATATGAGGGCAGAGTACAGGTCGTTGATAATCAACGAATTTCCGTGACGATGAGACATTCCATCGAGGATGCGCAGCAACTGATTGAACTGGGATATGATGCAGCTGCGATCAAACAGATTTTGGAGGAAGACCGATTCCGTTCCAGCATCTATATCATGCTGGATACCTTATATTACTTGAAGAAAGGCGGCAGAATCACACCTGCAGCCGCTGCACTCGGAACAATCCTGCGGTTGAAGCCTGTATTGCAGATCCAGGGGGAGAAGCTGGATGCTTACGCCAAGGCAAGAACCGTTACCCAGGCGAAGACCATCATGACCAATGCAATTCAGAATGATATTGAAAAACGGTTCAGCGGAGATTACCGGGATATGAAAATCTCCATTGCTTACACCCGCAACATAGATGCGGCAATTGCATTCCGGGAAGAACTGAAGGCTGTTTTCCCGGAGGCAGAGATCAACATTGATCATTTATCCTTAAGCGTATCCTGCCATATTGGAGCAGGGGCTCTTGCGCTTGCCTGTAGCTGCAGATTACATAAACCGCCGGTCAGGTAGGGGTTCATTTCCGGAGCAGAAGAAACATCAGCACATGATACTGTGAGACTTCATTGTAAGTTTAGGATTTTTTTCACAATATCATGTGTTTTTTATTTGCATTCAATACAAAATCATGTATAATTAATCTGTATAAATATGATGAAACACTAATAGGACAGAGGATGTTTAGCATGGGGAGAGAGAATACATACGACGCCAGTAATATTGTGGTTCTGGAGGGACTGGAGGCAGTCCGGAAGAGACCGGGGATGTATATCGGCAGTACTTCCACCAAGGGTCTGAATCACCTGATCTATGAGATCGTGGACAACTCAGTGGACGAGCATCTGGCAGGATATTGTGACAGAATAGAGGTTACGCTGGAAAAGGACGGATCCGCCACCATCAACGATAACGGACGCGGTATCCCCATCGAGATGCATGAGAAAGGAATCAGTGCGGAACGTCTGGTGTTCACAACCTTACATGCCGGGGGGAAATTCGACAATACCGCTTACAAGACAAGCGGCGGTCTGCATGGCGTTGGTTCTTCCGTAGTGAATGCTCTTTCCACTTCCCTGACAGTACGGGTATCCAAGGGCGGCAACATCTATGAGGACCGCTACGAGCGTGGGAATCCAGTGATTCCGCTGGAGAATGGTCTTCTGCCTGTTATCGGCAGGACGAAAACAACCGGTACCTGGATCAATTTCAAACCGGACCCGGAGATCTTTGATCGTGTGGTGTTTAAGGCGGACGATTTGAAGAGTCGTTTGCATGAAACGGCATATCTGAACAGCCGGTTAACGATTCTCTTTACCGATAAGCGCGGTGAAGAAGATGAAGTGATCGAATTCCATGAGCCTGAGGGAGTTGTGGGCTTTGTCAAGGATATGAACCAGAATCAGGAAACGGTTCATGATGTGATTTTTTTCAAAGGAGAATGCGAGGGCATTGACGTGGAATGTGCATTCCAGTATGTGAATGAGTTCCATGAGAATGTGCTCGGATTCTGTAATAATATCTACAATACGGACGGCGGTACGCATATCACGGGCTTCAAAACCATGTTTACCACGATCATCAATAATTACGCCAAGGAACTGGGTATTCTGAAGGAAAAGGACGCGAACTTCACCGGTGCAGATGTCCGGAACGGCATGACTGCAGTAGTCTCCATCAAACATCCGGATCCCCGTTTCGAAGGACAGACGAAAACGAAACTGGACAACCCGGATGCGGGCAAAGCAGTTTCCAAGGTGACGGGAGATGAACTGCCCCGTTATTTTGACCGGAATCTGGAAGTTCTGAAGAATGTCATCGCCTGTGCGGAGCGGGCTGCCAAGATCCGGAAGAGTGAAGAGCGCAGCAAGGTCAATATGCTGTCCAAACCGAAGTTTTCTTTTGATTCCAATGGCAAACTGGCAAACTGCGAATCCAGAGATGCGGAGAAATGCGAGATCTTTATCGTTGAGGGAGATTCCGCCGGCGGCAGTGCGAAGATGGCGCGAAACCGTATGTATCAGGCGATCCTGCCCATTCGCGGTAAGATCCTGAACGTCGAAAAGGCCAGTATGGATAAGATTCTTGCCAATGCAGAGATCAAAACCATGATCAATGCTTTCAACTGTGGTTTTTCGGAAGGCTACGGCAATGATTTCGATATCACCAAGCTTCGATATCACAAGATTATTATCATGGCAGATGCGGATGTGGACGGTGCCCATATTTCCAATCTGCTGCTGACATTGTTCTATCGCTTTATGCCGGAATTAATTCATGAAGGGCATATTTATATCGCCATGCCTCCGTTGTATAAGGCGATACCGAACCGGGGAACAGAGGAATATCTGTATGACGACGCCGCCCTTACCAAATACCGGGAGAAGCACAAGAAGGGATCCTTTACCCTGCAAAGATACAAAGGTCTTGGTGAGATGGACGCACAACAGCTATGGGAAACTACCCTGGATCCGGAGACAAGAATGCTGAAAAAGGTAGAGATCGAAGATGCGATCAAAGCCTCCAATATTACCGAATTACTGATGGGCAATGATGTGCAGCCCCGTAAAGAATTCATCTACACACATGCGACAGACGCAGAACTTGACATTTAGAGGAGATGGCAATGGATCAGAATAGAATAATCAGAACCGAATACTCGGATGTCATGCAGAAATCCTTTATCAATTATGCCATGAGCGTTATTACCGACCGGGCGCTTCCGGATGCAAGAGACGGACTGAAACCGGTTCAGAGACGAACTTTGTATGATATGAGAGAACTGGGGATTCTCTATGACCGGCCCTATCGGAAAAGTGCCCGTATCGTCGGTGACACAATGGGTAAGTATCATCCCCACGGAGACAGCTCAATCTATGAAGCGCTGGTGGTCATGACACAGGATTTCAAAAAAGGACTTCCTCTTGTGGACGGGCACGGTAACTTCGGAAATATCGAAGGAGACGGTGCCGCTGCCATGCGTTATACGGAGGCGAGACTGCAGAAAATCACGCAGGAAGGCTTACTTGCCGATCTGGATAAGGATGTGGTGGATTTTGTCCCGAATTTTGATGAAACCGATACGGAACCCAGTGTATTGCCTGCCAAATTCCCGAATCTGCTTGTCAACGGAGCGGAAGGCATTGCGGTAGGTATGGCTACCAATATTCCTCCCCATAATCTGATTGAGGTCATTGACGCTGCCAAAGCATATATGCAGGACGAGAATATCACAGTCCGCGAGTTGATGAAATATATCAAGGGGCCTGATTTCCCTACCGGAGGAATTATCTGTAACAAAGACGAGCTTCTGGAGATCTACGAAACCGGTCAGGGCAAGATTAAGGTCCGCGGCAAAGTAGACGTGGAAAAGTCCAAAGGCGGCCGGGTCAATGTGGTGATCAGTGAGATTCCGTACACCATGATCGGTGCCAATATTTCCAAATTTCTGATGGATGTGGCAGAGCTTGTGGAATCCAAGAAAACCAATGATGTGGTGGATATCTCCAATCAGTCTTCCAAAGAAGGCATCCGTATCGTCATCGAATTGAAGCGGGACGCCGATGTGGATCATTTCATTAACATGCTGTATAAGAAGACCAAGCTGGAAGACACCTACGGAGTCAATATGCTTGCCATTGCCGACGGACGGCCGGAGACAATGAGCTTAAAGCAGATGCTGAAAAGTAATATTGACCATCAGTTTGCTTTCAACACCCGCAAATATAAGAACCTGCTTGCAAAGGAACTGGAACGCAAGGAGATTCAGGAAGGTCTGATCAAGGCCTGCAATGTGATTGATCTTGTCATTGAGATTCTGCGCGGTTCCAAAGACCGGGCAATGGCGAAAGCCTGCCTGGTAGAAGGGAAGACCGACGGTATCCATTTCAAATCCAAAGAATCCAAAATCATGGCTTCCCAGTTGATGTTCACCGACCGGCAGGCAGACGCGATTCTGGAGATGCGGCTGTATAAACTGATTGGTCTGGAGCTGGACGCACTGATCAAGGAACATGAGGATACCATTGCGAATATCTACCGGTATGAGGATATTCTGGAACGGCGGGATTCCATGGCACAGGTTATCATGAATGAACTGGACGCCATCAAAAAAGAATTCGGGCGTCCCAGAAGAACCGTTATCGAGAATGCCGCGGAAGTCGTCTTTGAAGAGAAAAAGATGGAAGAAATGGACATCATGTTCCTGATGGATCATTTCGGATATGCAAAGGCAGTGGACATGCAGACCTATGAACGTAACCGTGAGGCTGCCGATTCCGAGAATACCTATGTTCTGAAGTGTAAGAATACCGGCAAAATCTGTCTGTTTACCAATACCGGTCAGCTCCATACCTTTCGCGCACAGGATGTTCCTTTCGGCAAATTCCGGGATAAGGGAACCCCGGTGGACAATATCAGCAATTATGATTCCTCCAAGGAACGGATTGTCTGTATCGCAAGTCAGTCGGAGCTGAATCTGTATCGTTTGATCTTTGTTTCCGGAACGGGCATGATGAAGATTGTAGACGGCGGAGAGTTTGATGTGGCAAAACGTACGGTTGCAGCTACCAAGCTTACAGACGGTGATGAAGTGGTCAGTGTTGCCATTCTGAATGAACAGCGCAATATTGTTCTGCAGACCGCAGAAGGAATGTTCCTGCGATTCCAGATAGAAGAGATCCCGGAGAAGAAAAAAGCAGCTGTCGGCGTTCGTGGAATCAAGCTGGGGGATAAGGACGTTATTGAGAACGTATACTATACACGGAACACGGACGATCAGACGATTGAATATAAAGGCAGGAAGATTGAGCTGAATAAGATCAAGCTTGGAAAACGGGACACAAAAGGAACGAAGATAAGAGTATGAGAGTCATAGCAGGCAGAGCAAGAAGCATCCCGCTTGTCACACCGGCGGGAATGGATACAAGACCCACCCAGGACCGCATCAAAGAAACCCTGTTCAATATGATCCATCAGGATCTTCCGGGTTGCGTATTCGTGGATCTGTTCAGCGGAAGCGGAGGAATCGGAATCGAAGCCCTCAGCAGAGGTGCCAGGAAATGCTTTTTTGCAGACAACAGTCCCGAAGCCATCCGGTGTATTACCGCCAATGTCCGGAAATGCCGGTTGGAAGAGGAAAGCATTATTCTGAAGCAGGATTGTGAAGCTGCAATTACCTCCATTCATGAAAAAGTGGATTACATTTTCATGGATCCTCCGTATCATAAAGAGTGGGAGCGGATCATTCTGCAGAAACTGGCTTCTTCTGATATATTACGGGAGAGTACCGTGATTATCGTTGAGGCATCGCTGCAGACCGATCTTCCGTATATTGGGGAACTCGGTTACGAGATCCTCAAGGAGAAATGTTATAAAACCAACAAACATGTCTTTCTGCGTTATATCGCAGGACAAGAGAAATGAGGCAATCATGACATCAGCATTTTATCCGGGCAGTTTTGACCCGGTGACCTACGGTCATCTGGATATCATCAGAAGGGGAGCGGAAATATTCGATGAATTAATCGTTGCGGTTCTCGACAATAAAGCGAAGACTCCATTGTTTTCCGTGGAAGAACGTGTTAGAATGTTAGAGAATGTGACGAGAGATTTTCCCAACGTGAAAATCGATTCCTTCAGTGGTCTTTTGATTGATTATGCCGCCCAAAAGAATATTCATGTTGCAATTCGGGGGCTGCGTGCCATTACGGATTTTGAATACGAACTGCAAATGGCACAGCTCAACAGACTGCTGTCCAAAGGGAAACTGGATACCATGTTCCTGACCACAACGTTGGAATATGCATATCTCAGTTCCTCCAGCGTGAAAGAGATCGCGATGTTCGGTGGAGACATCTCACAATGTGTCCCGGAACAAGTCGCCAAAGTTGTTTATGACAGATATCACATAGCAAGATAGGGGGTTCAGACATGAGCAAGATTGAACAGATGATCGATCAGATTGAAGAATATATCGAAGGGTGTAAATACCAGACGTTATCCAGTTATAAGATCATCGTAAATAAAGAGGAGATCAAAGAGCTTCTCCGGGAACTTCGTATGAAAACGCCGGAAGAGATCAAATTATATCAGAAGATTTTAAGCAATAAGGAAGCAATCCTGAACGATGCCAAGATGAAAGCCGAGAAGCTGATTCAGGATGCCACAGCCCGTACCAATGAATTGCTCAGTGAACACGAGATCATGCAGCAGGCATATGCACAGGCCAACGAGGTTATTCAGGAGGCTACCAAGCGTGCACAGGATACTCTGGATGCTGCAACCACGGAAGCAAATAATATGCGTGCGGCAGCAATGCAGTATACTGACGACATTCTGGCCAATCTGGAAGGGCTGATCACGAATACCATGAATGACCTTGCAACCAGATATCAGGGAGTAAGCGCATCTCTCAACAATGTCAATGAGATTATTAAGAGCAATCGAAGGGAACTGAATCCGCCGGAGGCAGAGGATGCCATGGAATTTGATATTTCGGAAGGGGCGGAGCTGGATACGGAGAACAGCAATAAAGCTCTGGATATTCTGTAAACGTATTCCGGGATTCCGACGTGATATTTTGATGCAGGAATCAATCAAAGCACTTTCTTAACAATTTTAAGGAAGTGCTTTTCCATAGAATAAAAGAGTCAAAATGATAACTTGCAGGATTTTTGAGAACAAATACTTCGCGCAAGATAGACCGCTATGGTCAATAAAACTTTTTGTCTGCATGAAGCAGGAGATTCCACCGAAAGTTACATAGAGCAGCACACTATGAAGCGATCGTTCGGTGATCCACAAACCGCTGCTGATCTCCAGAATAGGAAAGCATGCTGCGGAAATCCCGCGAGGCAGGAAAAGGCTGAGAATACCGGCTATTGCAGAGGATATGATCATCCATCCGCCGATCTTTCCGATTCCTTTTAGTGCATTGGTGACTGCATGATCCAGCGCCTTGGAGAAGGGAACGGACAGGGGACATGCTTCCTGTAGAAGGGTCCCAATTCCTTCCGATTCTATTCTCAGTCGTTGTGAATTTCCGCCGGTGGACAGGATGGGCTTCATGCTTTTGACTGATACGGTCATTTTCTTGCAGTATTCGAACAGAAATTGCAGGAATTCTTGCAGAACAGAACAGAGCAGCGGTGTGAAATAGAACAGAAAGAGCATGTGAAACGTCGTTTTCCGGTGGATTTCATAGTTCGGAAGTACAACACCGAACACATATGCAGGACTGATCATATTGCAGATTGCAAGCAATCGTTGTCCCCTATCAGCGGAAATGACGTGATGCTCCGTCAGATCTGCAATCATTTTGGCACCGATGGGTAGTCCGAACAGCCAGCCTGACAGGATGGTGATCGGCACCAGAATTCGACGATGCCGTATGGACGGAATATATTCCGCAAACAGATTGGCCAGAAAAATGAACGGGAACAAGGCTGGGATCAGCCGTTCAAACCATATTTCGAGGGCCTGTTGACAATACTGCTGGATGGTTATCATACCGGACTCGTATCCTTTTTTGATGTAATATATTCGGGGAGGAAGCGGATTATGCTCGTAAGACTGGACAAGTTCCTGGCTGACAGAGGCCTTGGAACCAGATCGGAAGTGAGAGAGATTCTGAAGAAGAGTCGTGTCAGGATCAATGAAACGGTGTGCCGGGACGGGGCAGTGAAAATGGATCCCCTTCAGGACCGAATTCTGTTGGACGACTGTCAGATCACCTATGAAGCATTTCGATATTATATGTTGAATAAGCCTGCCGGAGTGATTACTGCCACAACAGATCCGCATTGTCAAACGGTAATGGATCTGATTCGGGAACCAAGGTCAAATACGCTGTCTCCGGTCGGAAGACTGGACAAGGATACCGTCGGTCTGCTCCTGATTACGGATGACGGTTCCTTGAACCATTACCTGCTCTCCCCGCGGAAGCATGTGGACAAAACCTATGAAGTAACCTGTGCAAAACCCTTTGACGATACGATGAAACAGGCTTTGGAGCAGGGAGTCTGTCTGGGAGGCGGAGAGCATGCGGCGCCTGCCTCGGTTACCCTGCTTTCAGAGAACCGGATTCATCTGACCATTCAGGAAGGGAAGTTCCATCAGGTAAAACGAATGCTTCATGCAGTGAACAATGAAGTGATACATTTGAAACGTATCCGTATGGGAAGTCTTGTATTGGACGATACTCTTGCGGAAGGCGAATACAGAAAGCTGACAGCTGCTGAGATTGCAGCGTTATGTCAGGGATTGGAGAGATCGTGATGTCTGGAAGAATGCAAAAGGGATGTTATGGATACGTCCGTTCGGAACGCAGATTTCAATTGTGGAAGACAATCATTCTTTTCCTGCTTCCGCTTGCTCTTTTCTTCGGAGGCTGGATCACTACAGGCTCCAGAACGACGCTTCTTACCGTGGTTGCTGTTCTGGGAATGCTGCCGGCGAGCAAGAGTCTGGTTGGATGGATCATGATTATGAGGAGCAAGACCTGCAGCAGGGAAGCGTATGACCGTATCGAGCAGGTGCTGGACGGAGCGCATCCCCCCAGAGGAATCTATGATCTGAATATTACTACGTATCGGGTCACCTATCAGATCAGTCATGCTGCGGTTCGGGATAAAACGATCTGTTGTTACAGTGAGGATACGAAGACGGATATGCAGCCCCTTCAGAAATATCTCTCGGAGGCCCTTGAGAACAATGGGTATAAAGGCTATACCTTCAAAGTGTTCCAGAATCTGGACAAATACACAGAACGTCTGATGGCACTGTCCAAACTGGAGGAGGGCGCGGAGGAAGACCGGGTGCTTCACTTTATCGCCGGACTGTCTCTGTGATGACGCTCGGACTGTCTTCGCGATTTTCGATATGTGAAATAAGGAGTCTGGATGCAGCAATATGTGATTACCGGCAACGAAGCCGGACAACGCTTGGATAAATTCCTGAATAAATATATGCCGGAGGCAGGCAAAGGGTTTCTCTATAAGATGCTTCGCAAAAAGAACATTACCTGCAACCGGAAGCGGGCAGAAGGCAGTGAGATTCTCGCCGTCGGGGATACGATTGAAACTTTTTTTTCTGACGAAACCTATGTGAAAATGCGGGGAATCCACGGTAGTACGGAAGCGGAGCCGGATGTTCCGGTCTCCAATTATCTTTTCGCTTACAAGCAGCTTCGGAATATATCCGTCCTCTATGAGGATACAGATTTTCTGTTTCTGTCCAAACCCGCCGGCGTTCTGACGCAACGGGCAGACAAAGACAGTGTTTCTGTCAATGAATGGCTGATCGGATATCTTCTGCAGAATCATCAGATCACCCGGGAACAATTGCGTACCTTCCGTCCTTCCGTCTGTAACCGCCTGGACCGGAATACCTCCGGGCTTGTCCTGTGTGGGAAAACCCTTGCAGGATCCCAGGTACTCAGCCATCTGCTTGCCGCCCGAACGCTCCACAAATACTACCGATGCATTGTGCTCGGAACCATAACGGATTCCATGCAGATTGACGGATATCTGGGCAAAGATCACCGGCGCAATCAGGTGGAGATTCTCCGGGAAGCAAAGAACGGATATGCAGAAATTCACACCGCCTATGAACCGATTCGACACAATGGGACATTTACGGAACTGGAAGTTCAACTGATCACCGGGAAAACGCATCAGATCAGAGCGCATCTGGCATCCGTCGGACATCCGGTTCTGGGAGATCCGAAGTACGGGGATCTCCATGCCAACATCCGGTATCACTGCGGGCAGGGACAATTGTTGCATGCATACAGGATTCAGTTTCCTACCGCCACGCAGGAACCCATGCTGAAGGAACATCCGGACATTGCAGGCAGAGAGTTCGTCTGTCCCGTTCCGGCAAGATTCCGGAACTATATATCCTAATCAATCCACAGAGGAACAAAGATGGCAACTTGGAATTCCAGAGGTTTGCGTGGTTCTACATTGGAGGATCTGATTAACAGAACCAATGAGAAATATCAGGAGAATCATCTGGCACTGATTCAGAAGATTCCGACACCGATCACGCCGATCAAATTTGACAAAGAACAACGACATATTACACTGGCTTACTTTGATCAGAAGAGTACCGTTGATTATATCGGAGTGGTACAGGGGATACCGGTATGCTTTGACGCCAAGGAATGTGCCACGGATACCTTTTCCCTGCAGAACATTCATGAACATCAGGTTTCCTTCATGGAACAGTTTGAGGCACAGCAGGGCGTTGCTTTTTTCCTGATTTACTATACGAACCGCAACGAATTCTACTATCTGCCGTATGAACATATGCGGTTTTTCTGGGACAGAGCCAGAACCGGAGGGCGGAAGAGTTTTCGGTACGATGAACTCAATCCGGAATATATCCTGCCCCGGAAAAACGGTATTCTGGTTCCTTATCTGGATATGATTCAAAAAGATCTGTCTGAAAGGGTTGACAGGTAAGGGATTTGAAGATATACTGAACAATATTTATCGTGCTAATATGATAATATGGTAGCACGTTACCACATTAAAGCACATGAGGTAATCAGAATGAATCAGAATTTAATCCATACGCCTGTCGGAGTTCGGGATATTTACGGACAGGAAAACTATAAGAAACATAGAATGGAGGAGAAAATCCATTCCATTCTGATGCGGTACGGATACGAAGACATCCAGACTCCCGCATTTGAATTCTTCGAAGTATTCTCCCGGGACATTGGGACAACCAATGAGCGGGAACTGTACAAATTTTTCGACAAGGAAGGCAATACGCTTGTATTGAGACCGGATTTCACTCCTTCCATTGCGCGCTGTGCGGCCAAGTATTTCTCTGAGGAGAAGAATCCCATCCGGTTCAGTTATCTCGGCAATACCTATACCAATACCAATGAGCTGCAGGGCAAACTGAAGGAAATGACGGAGATGGGGGCAGAGCTGATCGGGGATGATTCCGTGGAAGCGGATGCCGAGATCATTGCAATGGTTGTGGACAGTCTGCTTACCTGCGGTCTGGAGCAATTCCAGATTTCGGTAGGGGATGTGGAGTATTTCAAGGGTCTGTGCCAGGAGGTGGGCCTTTCGGAGGAAACCGAGCGGGATCTGAGAGATTATATCTCCATCAAGAATATGTTCGGTGCCCAGGAATACCTGCTCAATAAGGGATTGGAACAGGAGAAGGTCGACAAACTGATCAAGATGTTTGATCTGTTCGGCGGCAAAGAGATTCTGTCCGACGCTGCCGAGAATGTCGTCAATGCAAGAAGTTTGGATGCAATCGGGCATCTTCAGAATTTATACGAGAAATTATGCCTCTATGGTGTCGAGAAATATATTTCCTTTGATCTCGGTATGCTGAGCAAGTACCATTATTACACAGGTGTCATTTTCAAAGGTTATACCTACGGTGTTGGTGACGCAATTGTAAAGGGCGGCCGTTATGATAATCTTCTGGAGAAATTCGGCAAGAAAAGTGCGGCCATCGGCTACGTGATACTGATTGATGAAATGCTGAACGCCATGCAGCGTCAGAAGATTTCTTTCGATGAGAAGAATGAAATCGAGACGATAGAATACACGGATGCCACCTACGAGCAGTGTCTGAAAACCGCCATGGCCAAGAGGGCGGCAGGGCAAAAAGTAAAACTCTGCAGAAAGTGTGAGGAATAGAGAATGGCAGAACAGGGATATCTTACATTTGCATTGGGAAAGGGCAGGCTTGCCAATAAAACCTTGGAACTTTTCGAACAGCTGGGAATTCACTGCGAAGAGATGAAGGATAAGAATACAAGAAAATTGATCTTTGTCAATGAAGAACAAAAATTACGCTTCTTTCTGGCCAAAGGTCCGGACGTCCCCACCTATGTGGAATACGGTGCCGCTGATATCGGTATCGTGGGAAGTGATACGATTCTGGAGGAACAGAGAAGAGTATTTGAGGTGCTGGATCTTGGATTCGGAAAATGCAGGATGTGCGTATGCGGACCTGCCGGAGCCAGGGAATTGCTGCAGCACAATGAACGCATCCGGGTCGCAACCAAGTACCCGATTATCGCCAAAGACTATTTCTACAACCAGAAGCATCAGACCGTGGATATCATCAAACTGAACGGTTCCGTGGAGCTTGGACCGATTGTGGGACTGTCCGACGTGATTGTGGATATCGTCGAGACCGGCTCAACCCTGCGGGAAAACGGCCTTGAGGTTCTGGAAGAGATCTGTCCGTTATCGGCCAGAATGATTGTCAATCAGGTCAGCATGCAGATGGAAACAGAGCGCATCCGGCATCTGATTACTTCATTACGGACATTGTTATAGCTTGTATTTGTCATCCGGCAGTTGATTGCCGGCACTACGCAGCATAAAAGGAGACATCATGAAAACAATCAAATTAACAGAAACGACCAAGCGTGATCTTTTGAATCAATTATTAAAGCGAAGTCCGAATAATTATAAACAGTATGAATCTACTGTGGCAGAGATTCTGCAGAATGTGAAAGAGAATCGGGATGCAGCCTTGTTTGAATACACGAAGCGGTTTGATCATTTCGAAGTAACCGAGGATACAATCAAGGTTACCCGGGAGGAAATTGAGGCTGCTTACCGGGAAGTGGATGCGGAATTTATTGAGGTTCTGAAAAAAGCAATTGACAATATCAGGGCATATCATGAGAAACAGGTGCGTACCAGCTGGTTTGATGCCAAACCGGACGGAACGATTCTGGGACAGAAGTTTACTCCGTTAGAAAAGGTCGGTGTCTACGTGCCCGGCGGCAAGGCAGCATATCCAAGTTCTCTTCTGATGAATGTTGTAACCGCCAAAGTGGCAGGCGTTCCAAACATCTGTGTTACCACCCCTGCCAATGCGGAGGGCAGGGTGAATGCAGGCACCCTTGTAGCATCTGATCTGGCCGGAGTCGATACGATCTACAAGGTCGGCGGTGCCCAGGCGATCGTTGCACTGGCATACGGAACGGAATCCATTCCTAAGGTTGATAAGATTACAGGTCCCGGAAACATCTATGTTGCCCTTGCGAAAAAAGCAGTTTTTGGGTATGTCAGCATTGATTCCGTTGCAGGACCCAGTGAGATTCTGGTACTTGCCGATGAAACAGCGAATCCCAGATATGTTGCAGCAGATCTGCTCAGTCAGGCGGAGCATGATGAACTGGCATCCGCCATCCTGATTACAACCAGCGAGAAGCTCGCCGTTGCAGTCAACAAAGAGATCGAGGCCTTTACACAGGTGCTTTCCAGACGGGAGATTATCGAGAAGTCCCTGGATCAATACGGATATATTCTGATTGCAGAGAATGAAGCAGACCTTGTGGATGCAGCCAATGAGATTGCATCCGAACATGTTGAGATTATGACGGCAAATCCCTTTGATCTCATGACGAAGATCAAGAATGCGGGTGCGATTTTCCTGGGCGAGAATTCCAGCGAACCTCTGGGCGATTATTATGCCGGTCCCAACCACATTCTGCCCACAAACGGAACGGCAAGATTTTTCTCTCCGCTGAATGTGGACGATTTTGTAAAGAAAACAAGCATTATTTCCTACTCCTACGATGCCCTGCGTGAGGTTCACAAGAACATCGAGCTGTTCGCTGATCGTGAGGGTCTTACCGCACATGCGAATTCCATTCGGGTTCGTTTTGAATAATTGCAAGGAGACAGAAGATGGACAAAAGTAGAAGAAGTCAGATCAAACGGGATACCCGCGAAACCCAAATTACCTGTGAACTGAACCTGGATGGCACCGGAAAGGGGCAGATTGAAACCGGAATCGGTTTTTTCAACCATATGCTGGAGGGATTTGCCAAGCATGGATTTTTTGATATGAATCTGCATGCAGACGGAGACCTGCACGTAGATCCCCACCATACGGTGGAGGACTGCGGCATCGTTCTCGGAACCGCAATCCGAGAAGCCCTGGGAGACAAAAAGGGAATCCGTCGATTCGGTTATTTCGTGCTTCCGATGGATGAATCCAATGTTATCTGTTCCCTGGATCTGTCAGGCAGACCATACTATGTCAGCGATTGCAGGTTTACCAACGAGAGGGTAGGGTATCTGGATACCTGTCTGGTAGATGAGTTCTTCTATGCCGTTTCCTATTCCGCAGGAATGAATCTGCATTTCAAGATGCTGTCCTCCGGCAATGATCACCACCTGATTGAAGCGATGTTCAAAGCATTTGCCAAGGCGTTGGATACTGCGGTACAATATGATGAGCGAATCACTGATGTATTAAGCACGAAAGGAACATTATAATATGGACTCCAAGAAGATCATTGCATATCTTTATCTGAAAAAAGGAAACATCATATCCGGTGCAGAGGGATCCGTTGTGTCAGAGGATCCGGTTTCGTATGCCAAAACCGTTGCAGACAATAATGTGGATTGGATTCTCATCCACGATCTGTCCGACAATGATGCCGAACATGACGAAGCAATCGGTATCATCAAACAGATCTGTCTGACCTGTGAGATCCCCGTCATTGGAACCGGGCACATCCATCGGATGGAGGATGTGAAAAAACTACTGTATGCAGGCTGTATGCATGCCCTGATCCATTGCTCCGTTCCGGGGGAACTTGCGATTCTGGATGAGGTATCGCACAAATTCGGGAAGGAAAAGATCATCGGCGCAGTAGACAATGCTGCGGATTACCGTACCAATCAGGAGACCATTGACAACCTGTGTCATATGCTGCTGGTATCCGATCCGGTTGCGGCGGATTCTCTGCTGCAGGACTGCAAACTTCCCATGATTTCAATGTTTGAGGAACTGAATGCGGACACCCTGGTTCAGACCATGAAACAGGAAGGGATCGGCGGAGTAACCGGAGCTTTTGTCCTGCTCCATCTGAAGGAGATCATTGACTGGAAACATCTCTGTTTCACCCAGGGGATTGCCATGGATACCTTTGAAGGTGCCGACGGCTGGGATACTTTCCGGTTGAATTCCGACGGCCTGCTTCCGGTAGTTGTACAGGATTATAAAACCAATGAAGTCCTGCAGGTAGCATACATGAATGAAGAAGCATATCTGACAACACTGCGTACCGGAAAGATGAATTATTATTCCCGAAGCCGCCGCTGTCAGTGGCTGAAGGGAGAGACCAGCGGACACTTCCAGTATGTGAAATCCCTTACCATAGACTGTGACCGGGATACTCTGCTTGCCAAAGTCAGCCAGGTGGGCGCCGCCTGCCATACCGGCAGTTACTCCTGCTTTTTTCAGGAGATTGCAAGCAAAGAATATGATGAGACCAATCCTTTGAAGGTTTTTCAGGATGTATTCGGGGTGATTCTGGACCGGAAAGAACATCCGAAGGAAGGGTCCTATACCAATTATCTGTTCGAGAAAGGAATCGATAAGATTCTCAAAAAACTGGGAGAAGAATGTACCGAGATTGTAATTGCTGCCAAAAATCCCAATCCAGACGAGATCAAATATGAGATCTCCGATTTCCTGTATCATATGATGGTATTGATGGCAGACCGGGGCGTTACCTGGGAAGAGATCACGGCAGAACTTGCCAGAAGATAAACAGATAGGAATGTTTCGATGAGAAAATTAGCATTATCCGATGATATTCTGATGACGGTAGAAAAACCGGCCAGATATATCGGTAACGAAATCAATAGTGTCATGAAGGACAAGGATGCGGTACAGGTCCGTTTCGCCATGTGTTTTCCGGACGTATACGAGATCGGCATGAGCCACCTTGGCATTCAAATTTTATATGACATGTTCAACAGATGGGATGATGTCTGGTGTGAACGTGTCTATTCGCCGTGGGTGGATCTGGACCGGATTATGCGGGAGCAGAAGATCCCCTTGTTTGCCATGGAATCACAGGATCCCATCCGGGATTTTGATTTCCTCGGCATTACCATTCAGTATGAGATGTGTTATACCAACATCCTGCAGATTCTGGATCTTGCGGGGATACCGCTGCTCGCCGCAGAACGGACCTGGGAACATCCGATCGTTATCGGCGGTGGTCCCTGTACCTACAATCCGGAACCACTGGCAGATTTCTTTGATCTGTTCTACATGGGAGAGGGGGAAACCGATTACAGAGAACTGTTGGATCTGTATCAAGAATGTCGCGAAAACGGCTGCTCGAGAGTTGAATTCCTGCATCGTGCCGCCGCCATCCATTCGATCTATGTACCTTCCCTGTATGATGTCTCTTACAAAGAGGACGGAACCATTGCATCTTTTATGCCTCGCTTCCCGGATGTTCCCGAACGGGTTCAAAAGGGTCTTGTACAGGATATGGACAGTGCGGTTTATCCCATGAAGCCCGTCGTTCCCTATATCAAGGTAACCCAGGACCGTGTGGTGCTGGAGATCCAGCGTGGCTGTATCCGGGGCTGTCGTTTCTGCCAGGCCGGTCAGATCTATCGTCCGGTCCGGGAGAGAAGCGCAGCTCTGTTAAAAGACTATGCCCACACCATGTTGTCCTCTACCGGGCATGAGGAGATTTCCTTATCCTCATTAAGCAGTTCCGACTATTCCGAACTGAATGATCTGCTGGATTATCTGATTGACGAATGCAGCGAGAAAAAAGTAAACATCTCACTTCCGTCTCTCCGCATCGATGCTTTTTCCCTGGATGTGATGAGCAAAGTACAGGATGTCCGCAAGAGTTCCCTGACCTTCGCTCCGGAGGCCGGAAGCCAGAGACTGCGGAATGTCATCAATAAAGGCCTAACTGAACAGAATATTCTGGAAGGTGCGGCAGAAGCATTTCAGGGCGGCTGGAACCATGTGAAATTATATTTTATGCTGGGGCTTCCCACGGAAACGGATGAGGATATCCGAGCCATTGCAGATCTTGCCAACCGCATTGCGGCACTGTTCTATGATACGGTTCCGAAGGAAAAGCGAACCGGTAAAATTCAGATTGTGGTCAGTACATCCTTCTTCGTTCCGAAGCCCTTTACTGCATTCCAGTGGGCTCCCCAGAACACCAGACAGCAGTTTCTGGATAAGGCATATCTGTGCCGGCAGGCAATCATGTCACAGCTGAATCAGAAAAGCATCAAATATAACTGGCACGAAGCGGATGTCAGTGTGATGGAGGGTGTATTTGCCCGGGGAGACCGTAAACTTTGTGCCGTAATTCTGGAAGCCTACCGGCGCGGGTGCTTCTATGATGCATGGGCAGAATTCTACAAGCACGATGTTTGGTGCAAGACCTTTGCGGATCTCGGTGTCGATATGGATTTCTACACCACCAGAGAGCGATCCGAAGAAGAGATTTTCCCCTGGGATTTCATTGACTGCGGTGTCAACAAAGCCTTTCTGTTGCGGGAATGGCACAAAGCATTGCGCGGCGAAGTGTCCGAGAACTGTAAGGTCAAATGCCAGGGCTGCGGTGCGATGGTATTTGATGCCGGAATCTGCCCGAGAAAATAACACGCAGACCTTCATTATTTTAGACATGTATGGAGTACGATATGGTCTTACGAATCAAATTTGCCAAATATGGTCCGGTGAAATTCATCGGACATCTGGATGTGATGCGATACTTTCAGAAGGCGGTTCGCCGTGCCGGTATTGATGTGAAATACAGCAACGGCTTCAATCCCCATCAGGTGATGAGTTTTGCCGCGCCGCTGGGAGTTGGTCTGGAGAGCCGGGGAGAGTATTTTGATCTTGAGATGCATTCCATAACTTCCACCGAGGATATCAAAAACCGGTTGAATGCTGTAATGGCAGACGGGTTCGAGATCCTGCGGGTAAAACTGCTCCCTGAGAAATCCAAAAATGCTATGGCCAGTGTTGCCGCGGCGGAATACGAAGTCCGTTTCGCCATGCCTGGGGAACCCGGCGAATGCAATCTGGAAGAGGGGGTCCGGATGCTGATGAACCGCTCCCATGTGGATTACCATAAACAGACACGCAAGGTCGACACACACATTGATCTTCGACCTGCCATCTATTCGCTCTCTGCAGATCAGACCACAGGAACCATCCGGATGACGGTGGATGCCAGCAGTGCCGGCAATATTAAGCCCGGATTTGTGGTAGATGCTCTTTTGGAACAGTTTGGATGCACGGTCAATCCGCTGCATGTGAAAGTAACCAGAATAGATACGTACACCTGCCGGGACGAAAACGCTGCGGTTACATTATCCAATCTGATTCCGCTGGATGATATGGGGATGGATGCATGATCAAGAGAGAAACCGTAATCTGCCAATACAAAACCGGAATTCTGGGTTTTTCCTGCATCGATAACCGATGGGAAAGCCTTTTCTATGACCCCGGCAATCAGCAGCATCGTATCGGCAATATCTATGTCGCCAGGGTCATCGATACTCCACAGAACCTGGATGCTGCCTTTGTGGAAATCGCCAAGGGAGTCCGGTGCTTCCTGCCGTTGAAGGAACAGCTGCCCTCCCGAAGGGGGGACTGCGCTTCCAACCGTCTGCGGGAAGGGGATGAAATCCCGGTTCAGATTATCAAAGAAGCGGTCAAGACCAAAGATGCAGTCGTCAGCGAGAGACTGTCTCTGACCGGCAAATATATCGTTATTACAAACGAAAACAATATCTGTGGCTATTCCAATGCGTTTCGAACTTCCGGCCGCAGTCAGATCAAAGAATATTTTGCAGCCCTTGCGGAGTTTACCTGCACAGATGGTGTGCTTCGGTATTGTAAACCCTACGGGCTGATTTTCAGAACCGCGCTTGCAGACGAACTGCATGCCAGGGAGAAAGGTCAGACGCCGGGTTCCTCTGAGCGTCTGTTTGAGGAGGTTTTGGCGGAGATTCAGCATATGACCGAACAGATGGAGACATTGCTGCAGAAAGGGAAAACCAGAACAATTTACAGCATTCTTCATGAAGAAGAGCCGGAATATCTTACCCGTGCCGCGGACAATGCGCCGGAACGGATTATTACGGACCTCAGAGAGGTATATGACCGGCTCCTGATGCGACAGAATCAGGACTCCGGCCTGTCCGGAATCGATATTGTGTTCCGTGATCCCGCCGAATACCCGCTTTCCAAGATTCATTGTGTGGATTCCCGCATTACAGAGCTCATGAAACCGCGTGTCTGGCTCAAGAGCGGTGCCTATCTTGTCATCGAGCATACGGAGGCTATGACGGTAATCGATGTGAATTCCGGCAAAAACGAATCCGGAATCTCCCATGAGGAACTGTGTTTACAGATCAATCTGGAATCCGCCCGGGAGATCATGCGACAGATTCGTCTGCGGCATATCAGCGGAATCATTGTGATAGATTTCATGAAGATGACTTCTCCCAAACACAACAATCAGCTCATGACCGAGTTGACGTCATTGGCCAAAAAGGAACGTATCAAAACCAGTGTCATTGATATGACAGCCCTTGGACTTGTAGAGATGACCCGAGTAAAAAAAGAAATTTTCCTGCATCAACTGCTAACCAATGCTTGACAAATCAGCATTCGGATGCTATTATATTCCAGTATGCCGCGTAATGAGGTATAAGTATGTGCCTGATTCCAACAGGTGCATCACCGAAGTTAGCGAGTAAAGATATAGGAGGTGCCCTATGTACGCAATTATTTGCACAGGTGGAAAACAGTACAAAGTATCTGAAGGCGATGTCATCAAAGTTGAGAAACTGGATGCTGCCGAAGGAGCTGCTGTAACATTTGACCAGGTAATCGCTGTAAGTGATTCTACTCTTAAGGTTGGCGAAGACGTTGCCAAGGCTTCCGTAAGCGCTACGGTTGTGGCTCAGGGAAGAGGCAAGAAGGTTATCGTTTACAAGTATAAGAGAAAAACCGGTTATCACAAGAAGAACGGTCACAGACAAGCATACACACAGGTTAAAATTGACAAGATCAATGCTTAATTAGGGAATGATATGATTGCTGTTACAGTTTTACGTGACGGTGACAGGATCTCCGGTTTTGAGAGTTGCGGCCATGCAGGCTTTGCTGATTCCGGCAAAGATATTGTGTGTGCTGCGGTATCGATTCTGATCATCAACACGGTGAATTCCATGGAGGAATTTACCGGTCAGGTGTTTGGTACGGAATCGGAGGACGGTCACATCTATTGTACTCTTGCAAAGCCATATGATCAGGATGCACAGCTTTTGCTGAACGCCATGGTTTTTGGGCTTCAGAATATCCGGCAGGAGTATGGTAAGAAGTATTTGAGATTAGATTTCAAGGAGGTGTAATACCCATGTTAAGAATGAACCTTCAGTTATTCGCTCATAAAAAGGGAGTTGGTTCTACCAAGAACGGTAGAGATTCCGAGTCTAAGAGATTAGGCGCCAAGAGAGCTGACGGACAATTCGTAAAAGCAGGAAACATTCTGTACAGACAGCGTGGAACCAAGATTCATCCGGGCGTGAATGTAGGTATCGGCGGCGATGATACATTATTTGCTCTGGTTGACGGCGTTGTTAAGTATGAGAGAGTAGGAAGAGACAAGAAACAGGCTTCCGTTTATCCTGTAGAGAAATAATAACAACAACGGATTGCAAGGCTTCAAACGGTGATGTTTGGAGCCTTCTTTTTTGACAATCCAAATTTCGTAAGGGAACTTACGGTTCAGAAAGGACCCGGTGTATTATGTTTGCGGATCGAGCAAAAATCTATATCAGAAGTGGGAAAGGCGGAGATGGACATGTTTCTTTCCGCAGAGAGAAATATGTACCGGACGGAGGACCGAACGGTGGCGATGGCGGAAACGGCGGTTCCGTTATCTTTCAGATCGATGAAGGTCTGAATACGCTGGCGGATTTCCATCAGGTCAGAAAATATACTGCACAGCACGGCGAGGACGGCGGCAATCGGAATTGCCACGGCAAAAACGGTAATGATATTATTATCAAAGTCCCGGAAGGAACGGTCATCAAAGATGCAGACACAGATAAGGTCATTGCCGATATGTCCGGTGATCTTCGGTCCTATACCATTCTGAAAGGCGGACACGGCGGTAACGGCAACCAGCATTATGCCACCAGTACCATGCAGGCGCCCATGTACGCCCAGCCCGGTCAGCCTGCCCGGGAAATGTATGTCGTCCTGGAATTGAAAGTGATTGCGGATGTGGGTTTGGTTGGATTCCCCAATGTTGGGAAATCAACATTATTATCCCGTACAACCAATGCCAAACCGAAGATAGCCAATTATCATTTTACCACCTTGCATCCTCATCTCGGCGTGGTCAATCTGGGAGAAGGAAGCAGCTTTGTCATGGCTGATATCCCCGGTTTGATCGAAGGTGCTTCAGAGGGTGTCGGTCTCGGGTATGAATTCCTGCGTCATATAGAGCGAACCAAAATGTTTATTCATGTGGTCGATGCCGCCTCTACCGAAGGTCGTGATCCGATTGCAGATATCTATGCCATCAACAAAGAATTGGAGGCATATAACCCGGACATCGCCAAGCGTCCCCAGGTCATCGCCGCCAACAAAATTGATGCATTCTATGACGGAGCGGAAGAGACCATCCGGAAGATCCGGGATGAATTTGAGTCCAAGGGAATTCGTGTATTTCCTATCTCTGCCGTCAGCGGCCAGGGCGTCCGGGAACTTCTGTACTATGTGTATGAGCAGCTGAAAACCCTGGATCAGGAACCGGTTATTTTTGAACAGGAGTATGATCCTGAGACTGCGATCCGATTAACAGAGGATGCGTATACCGTTTCCTTTGATGACAAGACCAGGGAATATCATGTAGAGGGTCCCAAGATCGAGAAGATGCTGGGCTATACCAATCTGGAGAGCGAAAAGGGCTTTGTATTCTTCCAGAATTTCTTAAAAACGAACGGAATACTCGATGAATTGGAACGCCTCGGCATACAGGACGGCGATACGGTCCACGTATACGGCTGGGCATTCCAGTATTACAAATAAATCGGAGGTACAATATGACAAGCAAACAAAGATCCTACTTAAAAAGTCTTGCAAGTACGATGGAACCAATCTTTCAGATTGGGAAATCCAGTCTGACGCCGGAATTCACGCAGGCCATCGGAGAAGCCTTCCATCAGCGCGAACTGATTAAGATCAATGTTCTGAAGAATTGTATGGACGATCCCAGAGAGCTGGCTTCCGTGATTGCAGAACGTACCCATTCCCAGGTGGTACAGATCATTGGCAAGAAAATCGTTCTCTACAAAGAGAATAAAGATCACAAGAAGATTGAATTACCAAAGTAAGATGGATAAATCTGTTCAACACAAAATCTATAAATATCTGCGGGAAGAACTGGATACGGACCGCTACATTCATTCCATGGGCGTTGCCTATACTGCAGCAAGTCTGGCCATGACCTGGGATTATCCCGTGGAGAATGCATTGATCGCCGGTTTGCTGCATGATTGCGCCAAGAATATTCCAAACGATAAGAAGATCCTCCTGTGTGACAAGAATCATATTCCGATCACCCCGATGGAACGCAAGAATCCCTTCCTGATTCACGGAAGACTGGGCGCGTACATTACAGAGGATAAATTCGACATCCATGAGCGCGAGATTCTGGATTCCATTATCTATCACACCACCGGAAGACCAGAGATGACCCTTCTGGATAAGATCATCTATATCTCCGACTACATTGAACCGAACCGGCATAAGGCGGCGAACCTGGCAATCTACCGCAAACTTGCCTTTCAGGATCTCGATGAAACACTGTATCGGATTATGCAGGATGTGCTTGTTTATCTTCAACAGGGCGGCGGAGAGATTGACGACATGACGCAGCAGGCTTATACCTATTATGACCAGCAAAGGAGATTGCAAAATGGCTGAAAATCGTGAAAAAGACATGTTAAAACTGATTCTGGAGGCGCTGGAGGACAAAAAAGCAAATGATATCCGCGTCATTGACATCACTTCCGTATCGACCATTGCAGACTATTTCGTCATTGCCGGTGGGTCCAATGCAAACCAGATTCAGGCAATGTGTGATAACGTAGACGAAAAACTGGGCCGTGCAGGATATGTGAACCGACAGATCGAAGGATATCAGAATGCAAACTGGATTCTGATGGATTACAAAGATATTGTCATTCACCTGTTTGACAGTGAAAACAGACTATTCTATGATCTGGAACGCATCTGGAGAGACGGCCGCTTAATGGAAGAGCAGGAGTGGAAGTCACTGTAAGCTGCTTCCCATATTCATCTGCCCCGACAGTCCGTCATTGATTCCGTTTTTCAAACGTGACATTCAAAAAGCTCCTCCGTCCGAACGACGGAAGAGCTTTTCTACATTGTCAGCAAGACAAAAATTCACATCAACCAATCAGAAGCAGATGCACATCAGCACAACCGGAACACGCCGAATACCCGTCCCAGAATCTCACAATGCTCTACGATAATGGGCTCCATGCTGTCATTCTCAGGCTGAAGTCGATAATAACCGTTCTCTTTATAAAATGTTTTCACCGTAGCCGAATCGTCTACCAGAGCAACTACCGTTTCCCCGTTGCGGGCAGTAGAGCAGCGTTCCACAAAAATCTGATCACCGTTAAAAATTCCCTTATTGATCATGCTGTCGCCTTTTACCTTCAGAACAAAGGTTTCTGCATTCGGCACCATGTCTACCGGCATCGGAAAATAGCCTTCAATATTCTCTTCCGCGAGAATCGGCTGACCTGCGGCAACCGTACCCACGATCGGAATACTGGTCATCTCTCTGCGAACAAGCTGAAAACTGTCGTCACAGATCTCGATCGCCCGGGGTTTGGTAGGATCCCGCCTGATATATCCGTTCACTTCCAACGTCTCAAGATGCGCATGCACACTGCTGGTGGATTTGAGTCCGACAGCATCACAGATCTCACGGACTGCCGGCGGATATCCGCGCCGCAGAATCTCATCCTTAATATATTCCAGTATCTCCGCCTGTTTCTTAGATATCTTACCGTTCGCCATATATTTCCCTCCGATCTGATTCCATCATATCATATGCCACAGCAAAAAGCAAACATATATTCCGAAAAAATGTTCGATTTTTATACGAAATCTATTGACAGTACGAACGATTGTTCGTATAATGACACCATAGCAAACATTTGTTCGGCACAATTGTTCGACCATGAGAAGAAGATAAGGAGAGTACAGATATGAGAAGATGCACGAGAACAAGAAGAGAACGCCAGATTCAGATACGGGTAAGACTGATGCTCGGTCTTGTTGCCTGTATGATCATTTTCTCTGCCGTATTCGTAACAACCTCCATTACCGCCAGAGCGGATAGAAGAGAATCCCGTATGAAGATGTTTACCAGCATCGAAGTAAAGGGTGGAGATACCCTGTATGAGATTGCAGATCGGTATGCAGATGAACACTATCCCTCCTGCAACGACTATGTCCGCGAAGTTGTCCGTATCAACTGCCTTGATAACGCAGACGACATTGTTGCCGGTCAGTATATTCTGATACCGTATTACACGGATTATGCATATTCGGAATAACAGCAGTCATACAAAAGTGCATTTTCAATTCCCAATCCATCATAGAGGAAAACTCCGGAAACTGATCCAATCAATCATCCGGAGTTTTCTTCTCCCGTAAGGTTACCATATTGGCGGCTTTTCTTCGGCTTTCATCATCTTGTGCAGCATAATGCTTTCTGGTTGTATTGACATCCTTATGTCCCAGCACTTCCGCTACCAGATAGATATCGCCGCTTTCCCGATAGAGGTTGGTTCCATAGGTGCTTCTTAGTTTATGCGGTGTGATTTTTTTGAGCGTATTCATTCTGGAGGTATATTTCTTAACCATAATTTCCACAGAACGCACACAGATTCTTTTGTTCTGCAGGCTTAAGAACAAAGGACCGGTTTCGGCCGACGTCTTAACGGACAGATTGCGTTCCTCCAGATAGATCAGGAGTGCCTCCCGGACCTCCTCACCAAAATAGACCAGAGATTCATAACCGCCTTTTCTGTATACTTTAATGCGGTCATTTTCAAAATCAACGTCCTCAATATTGAGTCCGACACATTCGGAAACTCGAATTCCCGTACCGAGCAGGAGCGTGAAGATAGCAAGATCCCTTTTCCTGGTTTTATTGTAGTATCGTTTCTCGCCCTTGGTTACGTTGCTTCCTTCATCGATAGCATCCAGAAGATCTGCCACCTCGTTCGGATCCAAACGAATAATCTCTTTTTCATGGAGTTTCGGCATCTCCACCAACGCGGCAGGATTGGTGGTAATCAATTCACTTTTGTAGAAGTAATGATACATACTCTTGATCGAAGACAGTTTCCGCATCTTACCACGTTCTTTATTGGTAATAATACGTCCTTCTTTCTCATATAACTCACAATGTTCCAGATATTCTTCGATATCCAGCTTTGTGATTTTATCCAACACACCAACCTCCCAATCCATCATCGGAACCGTGTTCAGTTCCGGATGCATGTCCTCCAGATAGCGGAAAAACATGCGCAGATCATAGGCATAGGCAATCTGTGTTCTGGAAGAAGTCGTATCATGGATGCCCCGGAAAAAGAGTGCCATAAAGGGTGGGAGAGCAGCAATATGCTCCCGCAGTTTCAACGTATTACTCTGGTCAACCTGTTCATGATATGCTGTTGTTTTCCCGTTTTGTTTTGTATCCATTGACATTCACTTTCCTTCTTACACAAAGAGACTCTTTTCCTATTGATCGGAATCCGGATCCAGCCATAGTTTTCGCTTCAGGATCGCATGGAATATCCGTTCCTTCACTCCCGGATTCTCATGGCATAGATTCTTCAATAATTGTTTGCAGTATTCCCGCTTGGTATATCCATCCACAGGGCATGCACTTTTGGCAACCGGTACCTGATTTTCCTTCACATATTGAATCACATCGTGCTCATCCATATACATCAGCGGCCGGATGACGGTCAGTCCGATACGATCCAGATAGGTGACCGGTGCAAACGTGTGGAATCGTCCTTCAAAGATCAAAGACATCAGCATCGTTTCCACCACATCATCCTTATGATGTGCATAAGCGATCTTGTTGCAGCCCAGTGTCTTCATGGCATCATTCAGAGCACCTTTGCGCATTTTAGCACATAACGCACAGGGACTTGTCTCGCGACGTTCCTGGAAAACGATCTGATTGATATCCGTATGCAACAGATGATAATCCACATCCAGCTGCCTGCAATAGGCTTCTATAGCATGAAAATCCTGATTGCCGAACCCGATATCCACAGTGACAGCCACCAACGTAAATCGTTTCGGATAGAAGCGTCTCAGACCGGCGAGAGAGGACAGAAGAGTGAGACTGTCCTTGCCGCCCGATATTCCGATTGCAATCTTGTCCCCATCCTCAATCATTTGGTAATCGTCGATTGCCTTTCTGGTAAGACTCATGATCCGTTGCAGATTCATTCTTTTTTCCTCAACATTGTTATTTTTTTATAGATTTATTATACATTTTACTATATGATTATGCTATAATTATTTTTATGAATGATAAGAGGTATACTTGAATGCGTTTTAAGTGGGACAAGAAATATCTATACTGGGGAATAACTGCATTTGTTGTGATCTGTTGCAGTATTCTGTTTTATTATCTGTTATTCCATGGGGTCAGATTGCAGTCTGCAATACGAAAAGTAGTCAGAATACTGATGCCATTCGTATATGGATTTGCCATTGCATACATTCTGTCACCGGTGGTCAATATGTTGGAGGGGAAGGTTTTGGAGCCACTCCGGCACAAAATATGTCGAAAACCTGTCAGTATCAAAACCTCGAAACGCATCCGTGTTATTGCCATATTCATTACCGAGATTCTGGCAATGCTTACCATCTATGGCCTCTTTGCCATGTTGATTCCGCAGATAACAAAGAGCATTCAGAGTATTGTGTTTCAATCCAGTTCTTATCTGAAGAACATAACCGGATGGATCAGTGATATGACCATCAAATATCCCATTCTCCAGGATTACATTGATGTCAGTAATCTGGATCTGAATGCGGAAGGCATTGTAGAATGGTTGAACCAGAATGTCGACATTGATAAATATATGTCAAACATCGGTGGATATTTCTCGGTGTTTTTTTCCGGTGCATACGGTTTTTTCCGACAACTGTTCAATTTTGTGATCGGAATCATTATTTCTGTGTATCTCTTAAATAGCAAAGAAATATTTGCGGGGCAGGCCAAGAAAATTGTATACGCAGTTACCGAGAAACATACCGGCAATCGTTTCCTTAAGAACATGCGTTTTGTCCACAAAACATTTATCGGTTTCATATCCGGCAAAGCGGTAGATTCACTGATTATCGGAATGTTATGCTTTATTGGAACGACCATATTACAGATTCCGTATCCAATTCTGGTTTCCGTTATTGTAGGAGTTACCAATATGATTCCTTTTTTCGGCCCGTATCTGGGAGCCGTTCCCTGTGCCTTGTTTATTCTGGTGATCAGTCCGATTCATTGTTTGTATTTCATTATTTTTATCATCATATTGCAGCAATTTGACGGTAATATCCTGGGTCCCAAGATTTTGGGAGAATCCACAGGATTATCCGGTATCTGGGTTATTTTTGCAATTATGTTTTTCGGCGGACTCTGGGGTGTCCTGGGAATGTTCGTCGCTGTACCTGTTTTCGCCGTTATTTTCGCAATGCTGAAAACAGTATTTGAACGTATGCTGAAGAAAAAGAATATGCCGACAGCCACTTCCGATTACATCAAGGTGAAAGAGATCGATAAGGAAATGGGATTCGTGGAACTGGATCCAAACGAAACCATCGGTCGTCGCAAGAATAAAATCCAGCAACATGGCTTCTTTGTTTCCCTGTTCCTGAAAATCAAAAGAAAACTGTTCAAGTGGATCCAAAAACTGAAAACCAGAGACAAACAAAGCAAACTTTAAAGAAACGAATGATACCGTTTAAAAGAAAATATCCGGGGTTAAAAAATACATATAACCCCGGAATTTCTTTGTTTGTTTTGTGAACTTTTCGTTAAAGCCGCGTTTTGCGAATAATTATCTGTTGGAAATCCACTTCTCTCAAGTGAATTTGTCCGGAACAACACCGAACCTATTATTTGACACGTTCCTCAAAATCCTGTACAAATTGCGCAATCAGATTCACCGTACCGTCAATTCCGAGCACACTGCTGTTAACACTTAAATCATAACTGTCGGAGCGTCCCCATTTTTTGCTGGTGTAGTAATTGTAATAGCTTTGACGTTGTTTATCTTTTTTGTTCATCATTTCTTTGGCCTTGGCTTCAGACAGATCATATTTTTCCATGATTCGTTTTGCCTTACAGCCCTCATTTCCATGGATAAACACATGAATACAATTCTCAAATTCACTCAATGCATAGTCTGCACAACGACCGACAATCACGCAGGGACCCTCACTGGCAATTTTCTTAATCGTATCGAATTGCGCCAGAAAAACCTTATGGCTGATGGGCATATCCACAAAGGCCGAGGAATTGTACCCAAAGGAATATGTATCCATAACAAGGTTATACAGGAATGAATTGGTAGGGCGTTCATCGTGATTCTGAATCATCGCTTCACAAAGCCCACTCTCCTTCGCTGCTCTGGATAATAATTCTTTGTCATAACAGGGAATATTGAATTTGGCTGCCAGTTTCTCTCCGATCTCTCTTCCGCCGGAACCGAATTGACGACCGATCGTGATAATCGTATTCATCCATAACACCTCCTGATTCTTACTCCATGATTTACAAAGAGATACAACGAAATAGGTATCCCCTTACTACATTATATCAGATTCTATGGCAAAATATCTAATAAATGTTGAAAATAATCCGGCAATGGTGCCTCTATCTCCAGGTACTCTCCCGTAATCGGATGTGGAAAGCCCAGATAATATGCATGTAAGGTCTGACCGGTCAGATGATATGGACTCTTCCGGTTGGAATACACGGCATCCCCCAGAACCGGATGCTGGATATGAGCCATATGAACGCGAATCTGGTGCGTTCTCCCGGTTTCCAGCCGGCATTCCACATAGGAATATTCCTTCCATGCCTGCAACACCTTGTAATGTGTCACAGCAGGCTTGCCATTGTCAACTACAGCCATTTTTATACGGTCATTGGGGTTTCTTCCGATCGGAGCGTTTATCGTGCCTTCCTGCGTCGAAAATGAGCCGTGTACGATGGCTCTGTACCTGCGGTCGATAGAATGTTCCTTGAGATACTCTGCCATAACCAGGTGTGCCCGGTTGCTCTTACATACGATCAGGGAACCGGTGGTGTCCCGGTCGATTCGATGCACGATTCCCGGCCGCAACACTCCGTTGATACCGGACAGATGATCCTTGCAATGGTATAACAGTGCATTGACAAGCGTACCGGTGTAATGCCCCGGTGCAGGATGCACCACCATGCCTTTCGGTTTATTGACAATCAGAAGATCTTCGTCTTCGTAGAGAATGTCCAGCGGAATGTTCTCCGCCGGAATATTCAGTTCAATTGCCTCCGGAATGAACAATACAATCTCGTCATCCGTACTGACCCTTGTGCTGGCGGAACATGCTTTTCCGTTCAACAGAACATTTCCGTCCTTAATCAGTTTCTGGATATAGGTTCTGGAACGATCCTCCATCAGAGAATGAATGCATCTGTCTATTCTGTTATCCTCATTTTCTTCCGAAACAATGATTTTCAGTTCTTCCATGCTGCTCTCCATTGCAAGACGCCCCGGTTACTTCATTTCCCGGAACTTCTTTTGCTTGATATCCAGAAACAACAAATCCTTTTCCCGATACTTAAAGAGAAACAGACCGATAAACACAACAATTCCGGTCGCCACAAACAAATCCGACAGATTAAAAGCCGGAAAATGAATGCCGTACAAAGAGATAAAGTCCGTTACACTTCCGTGAAACAGCCGATCTGTCACATTGCCGAGCGAACCGGATATCACAACGGTCAGCGCAATGTGGAGCGGTGTAAATCTCGGAGTATTCGGAGATTTCACCAACATATAGACTGCGCAGAAAATCATGATAAGCGCCACAAATACGAATAGAAAGGTCTGTCCTTCCAGAATGCCAAGGGGACCTCCGGTATTCTCGATCGGGCGAATTTCCAGCACATGATCCAGAATGACATAGTACTGATCCGGTTCCAGCATTCTTGCCGCATATTTCGTCACCTGATCAATACATAATAAGCATAGCATGAGAATCAGGTCGCGTATCAGCGTCCGTTTCTTTTTCTTTTCAGTCTCCGGCTTCTTCCTAGTCATTGGCTTGTTCATCAAAATAGATCTCTTTGATTCCTTCCAGTATCTCTTCGTCCGTCACATCATCCATCAATACAGCTCTTCCGATTTTCTTCAACAGGACGAAACGGATCTTCCCGCTCTTCATCTTCTTGTCGGATTTCGTCAGTTTCAGAATCTCTTCGGGATCGATACTGTCGATGGAAATCGGAAGTTTGAAGGGAACAAACATATCCCGCAGTTCATAATATTCCTCTTTGCCAAGCAGGCCTCTCTGATAAGAAATGTACGCTGCCGCAACACTTCCCAATGCGACACACTCCCCGTGGGCAAGGTTGAAGTTCATATATTTTTCAATTGCATGTCCGATGGTATGTCCGAAATTCAGCAGCGCCCGTTCATTCTTCTCATAAGGATCAAGTTCTACCACTGCTTTTTTCACAAGATTACTCTCATAGACCAATTCTTTCAAAACATCGGAATCCCGCTCATCAATCTCATAGAGATTGGAAAGCAGCCATTCATAGTATTTCGCATTACGGATCAGCCCATGCTTCAGGACCTCGCCCATGCCGGATGCAAACTGACGGTCATCCAGTGTCTTCAGAACAGAAACGTTACTATACACGAGGACAGGCATCTTAAATGCACCGATCATATTTTTATACTGTTCATAATCCACACCTGTCTTCCCGCCGATGGAACTGTCCACCTGACTCAGCAGCGTGGTTGGAATCTGAACGAAGTCCACTCCCCTCAGATAGGTTGCTGCAATGAATCCGGTCATATCGCCGGTCACTCCGCCTCCCAGCGCCACCAGAAGATCATGCCGATCGAATCTGTTCTCAATCAGATTCCGATACATGTCATAAACGGTATTCAGGTTCTTGCTCTCCTCTCCTGCCGGAAAAGAGAATACAAATACATTCTCCGTGATTTTCCTGCACGCTTCCGAAACCTCCTCTGCATACAAGCCCTGTACGGTGGAGTCCGTCAGAATTGCGATCTTATGTTCAAAACCGTATCCCAGTGCCGCAAGCTCCGCGCCAAGATCCGCAAAGGAATCCCGGTAAACAATATCGTAACCCTGTGTATTTTGGGATGAAACATGTAATCTTTCTTCCATGTGAACCTCTTTTCTGTTTTGGTATATCATCGGAACCATCCGCTATGCTCCGGCTGCTATCGTGATACCTGCAGCAACGGATCAAACACAGAAAAACGCCGCTTATGCAGCAGCGTTCTGATCCGGTTCCGTTAAATGGTGGAGATCTCCGGAGATCCGTTGGAACTCATAATATTCGGGAAATCCCCCGAGATATCAACATTCGCCGGTGTAACAATGATAATGGAATTGGATATCTTCTGAAGATTGCCGTTCATTGCATAACAGGAACCGGACGTAAAGTCCATCACCCGTTGCGCAATATCAAAATCCAGTCCTTCCAGATTCAAAACCACCGTACGTCCTTCCAGCAGCGTATCAGTTATCTCTCTAGCATCGTCCACGGATTCCGGTTTGATAACACATACCTTCATGGAATCAGCGGGAGTAATCTTACGTGGCTGTTTTGGCATAGATCTGACAACCCGCTGTGGCTTCACCACTTCCTCTTCCGGTCCGTCATTGCTATTCATGGAACTTTTAAATGAGGAATTCTTTGCCTTATTCTCTACCTCCGGCTCTTCCTCATAATCATCATCAAGATCATCATCTACATCATTCAGTCTGAGGATACCTACTAATTTGTCAAACAATGTTCTATTCTCCTTTTACTGTTTATACCATGTAATCTCGTTTTCCGAATATGCCTGTTCCAACCCGTGTATAGGTAGCCCCTTCTTCCGTTGCCACCTGATAATCGCCGGACATACCCATGGACAGAACATCCATATCTACATTATCAATGTTTTGCCGGGCTATGTCAACAGATAAATGCTTCAATCCAACAAAATATTGCCTGTTTTTCTCCGGATCATCAACATATGGTGCTATTGTCATCAATCCCCGAATCTTCACATTGGGTAAAAGAGCAATCCGGCGTACCAGTTCTGCCGCATCCTCTTCCATGACGCCAAACTTCGATTCCTCCTTTGCAATATTCACTTCTATCAAAATGGGGATCACGCGGTTCTGTTTTGCAGCCTCCTTACTGATCTCACAAGCCAGATGGTAGGAATCCACACTATGGATCATGTATACCTTATCAGCAATATACTTTACTTTGTTCGTCTGCAAATGGCCGATCATGTGCCATCGGATATCGTTCGGAAGCTGATCGTATTTCGCCACCAGTTCCTGAACCTTATTCTCACCAAAATCACGGCATCCGGCCTCATATACTTCGGCAATGGCCGATACAGGATGGGTTTTGCTGACTGCAATCAGCGTTACGTCCGTTTCCTTCCTACCGCTTCTTACCGATGCACCGTGTACCTTTTCCAGTATTTCCTGATATTGTTCTGCAAGCATTTCTGATCAATCCTTCCCTGCCGGTCCATTATTCGGACATATTCTAATAGACAAAATCATCATCACTTACGGTAGACGCATCCAACACGATCCGGTCATAAGCAATCAATCCGTACGGAGTATTGGACTTGACAATGGCATATTCCGAATTCTGGTACAGAATGGAAATCTGTCTGAAATCCGCATATCCCTTGTTCATGTTATATACCCCGATCAGGGTGCCGCTTTTGGTGATGGTATAACTGTCCGGAGAATCATTTCTCATAATAATATCTCCGATGCGGAGCGTCGATTTATCCACATAGCATTCCTCATCCGTTGTGGCATAGATCGTCACTTCGATGAATTCGCCGGTCATATTTCCCTTTTCATCATAGGTCCGCCTGTTGATTCCTTCTTTCCCCCTGCGTCCACCTTTGATAATGTATTCCTTGGGTATCATGAAGAATTCTTTCTCCACAATGGAGGAAACCGGAATCTTCAGTCCCCTCTCTTCTTCCGTTTCAATCTCGATGTTAATAAAACGATCCGACACATAAGTCTGCATGGAATCGTACAGTGTCATCACACCATATACCCCGTCCGGACGCTGCAGGATATAGAAATCCGCCAACGATGTGGTATCCGAATCCGGAAACGTTATCCGGACCCTGCTCTTATCTGCCAGCTGTGCTCTTGCAAACTCATTCAACTGTATCACCAAATTCCAGGTATCCTTCCGGGTCAGTTTATAAACAGGATCCTCCGGTTCCACAATGGCATTGTTATAGAGAATGGTTTTCTCATAGGTGCTCTCGTCAAACATGGTATTCTGAATATCGTCCACGGTACACCCTTCATATCCGTCCACATAATATGCCACAATACCCGTTTTGGACGCACTGCTGATATGCAGACCATCTCTTCCCGATAGTCCGTTCAGGGAAGCGAGATCATCCAGCAATGTATAGTTCTCATATTTCAACAACGTACCTTCCAGCGTATTTTCAAATCGATACACCCTGGAAAATTCATTGTCTGCCATGGAATTCTGAAACTGTCCGATCATTCCTCTCAGTTCCTCCAGTTCATGATCGGACAGGCTGTGACCGGTATCGCCTGCATAGTCAGAATTGTGGACATGCTGATTCTCATCAATACTGTAAACAATATTGCCGACTCCGGTCCGTTCTCCCTCTCGGACATAATAATTCACATATCCGGAGGTCTCCGCATAGAATAACGCCTCTTCCCGGACCGCCAGCGCCCGATAGGAATTGGAAACCGCCAGAGAACCCTCCCGGACTTCGTACCCGGCAATCTTATCCGAACGTACAAACAGAAAAATGTAGACCACAATATAAATAAAGATAACCGCAAAAACAAGCAGGCCGACGTTCATGCGCCCTGCTTTGCTGCGTTTGCGGTATTGGTTATAGGATACTACTTTATTCTGATCATTCGCAGTACGCACAGCAAAATCTCCTACTGTTTATATACTTCACCCAGCAGCCCGGTCATCTGTTCATAGAGTACGGCACGCTCTATGCTTCCCAGGATAATTCCGATATAGGAATTCCCATAGATATCCTTGGCCAGAAGAATAAGACACTGACCGGCCGCATTGGTCGTACCTGTTTTGCCACCGATCACCGTAATTCTGTCCGGCGTTTTGCAGTTTCCGTTCAGATATTGATTGGTCGTTTTCACGGACATCTCTACAACACTGCCGGATTTATCGAAATACTGTGTGGTATAGGAATTCATGGAAATAATCTCAGTAAAAACATCATACTGACATGCCGCATTGAAAATCAGATACATGTCATATGCCGTAATCAGATGATCCTCCTGAGTCAGCCCATGGGGATTCATAAAGTGGCAGTTGGTGGCTCCGATCCTGTATGCTTCTTCATTCATCAGCTCCGCAAATGCCTCCACGGATCCGCTGATCCCTTCCGCAATCACAATCGCAGCATCATTGGCAGAACAGATCAGCAACGCATGCAATGCCTGATCCATCGTCAACCGATCTCCCGGCTTCAATCCGCAGTTGGATGCACCGCTCGGTAAATGAACGGCATTCTCGGAAACCGTCAGGTTGCTGTCCAATTCCCCGTATTTCAAGGCAAGCAACGCCGTCATCACCTTGGTCAGGGAAGCAGGATTGTATTTGGTGTGTACATTTTTCGCATAGATTGTCTCGCCCGTGGATACATTGAAAAGACCTGCCGCATTGGCATTACTCATATTCACCGTTGTGATTCCGGCATTGTTCGCATCCGTCACACACAAAGAAGAGGCAAATGATTTTGCAAGATCCGATTCATCTGCCTTCAGAATCTTATAACTGCTGACCGGATATTCATAATCATACTGCATGGAGAACGTTTCCGTTCCGCATGCAGTCAGCGTACCGATCATCCATACGCCCAACAGCAGTGCAAGTATTCTTTCAACTGTTCCTCTTCTACTTGTACATCTCACGCCACTCCATGTCTCCTCTGTCCAGTGATTTGATCAGCAGCTCTGCCGATGCCAGATTCGTCGCCAACGGTATATTGTGGATGTCGCATAATTTGACTACATTATTGACATCCGGCTCATGAGATTTGGGTGTTAACGGATCCCGCAGAAAGATCACCAGATCCATCTGGTTGTGTTCGATCTGTGCACCGATCTGCTGTTCTCCGCCCAAATGTCCCGCCAGAAATTTATGTATATTCAGATTCGTAACCTCTTCGATCAGTCGTCCGGTCGTTCCGGTTGCGTATAATTCATTCTTACTCAAAATCCCCCGATAAGCGATGCAGAAATTCTGCATCAGTTTTTTCTTTGCATCATGTGCAATCAAAGCAATATTCATAATTAACCCTCTCTGTTCGTGTTTTTCTTACGCACGCCTTGCAGTCCGATATTCAATACAAAACCCATACCGATGTAGAGCGCCACAAGGGATGTCAGACCCGCACTGACAAAAGGCAACGGAATTCCCGTATTCGGCAACAGTCCCGTGGCAACGGAGATATTCATAAATCCCTGAAAACTGACCAGAATCGCCATACCGGAACAGATCAGTCTACCCGCCAGATCCTTTGCCCTGCGGCCAATTAAAACACATTCTATCGTGATCAATTCCAACAGCAGAATCACAACACAGGAGCCGACAAAGCCCATCTCCTCTCCGACAACCGCAAAGATAAAATCCGTCTCCGGTTCAGAGATAAAATTGCCGTTCTTTACCGATGTGATCTCATTATTATTCAGTCCCTTCCCCCATAACATTCCGGAACCGATTGCCATAATGGAATTCGACTGCTGGTACCCTTCTGCATTGATATAATCCTCCGGATGTAACCATGCCAGAATACGTGTCCGCTGATAATCCTTGATCAATGTCTGCCCTTCCTGCAGAACGATGGTTAAGAAAATCACGACGGCGGGAACCGCAATCGCAAAGAAACCAATAATATATTTGTAACTGATACCGCCGATGAAAATCAATGTTGCAAATACGATCAGCATCATAATACTGGTGGACAGATCGGGCTGCTCATAGATCAGCAGCCAGGGTGGTAACATCAGCAGTATCATTGCCATCAGAATCTTCGGAGAATTCAACTTCTCCCTATGTTTCATAATAAACTGTGAAAAGAATAAAATCAATAAAATTTTCGCAGTTTCCGACGGTTGGAAACTGACTCCCAATACGCTGATCCAGCGCTGTGCACCACCGGCCGAATTGCCGAACAGCTGTACCGCAATCAGCAGAATCATATTCAATCCGTAGAATACCCAATAGAATTTCAGGAAGAATCCGTAATCAAAAACAGAAATAATAACCATCAGGAAAAAACCCAGAATAAAACCCGCAAACTGCTTGTCCCGATCTGCAGGGCTTGCACTTCCGATGGCCATAATTCCGATGATGGTCAGCGCCACAAGAAACAATATCAATTTGAAATCATAATATCGTATTTTGTATCTGCTCTTCATACTCTTCGTTCCTAGGTTTTCGCATATTTCCAGCTCAATATGGATAACCATGATGTCATGGATCTGACCCCCGGAATGGGGATCTCATCTCCCATAATTCTGGCTGCAATATTCATCATACATTTTCTCGCCGTACAATCATCCTGAATCACAGGAATCCCCTGATTATACGTGAGTATCATGGACCTGCTCATGGGTACCACTCCCAGAAGCGGAAGATTCATGATCTGTGTGATATCACTTATATCAATCATGTCACCTGACAGAACCAGTTCCGGAATCAGCTTATTCACCAGAAGTTCTATTCTGCCATAATGCATCCGGTCACAGACATGAATCACTTTGGTTGCATCCCGAAGGGAGGCAATATCCGGCGTAACCGCAAGGATACATCGGTCGGCATACGCGATCGCATTTTGAAATCCCCGCTCAATTCCTGCAGGACAATCAAGAAGGATGTAATCATTTTCCCCCCGCAGTTCCGTAAGAACCTCCCGGAACCGGTCCAGATCCAGATCGACAGTCTGGTCCTGTTGTGAGGAGGGCAGAATCCGCAGATTGGGAAACCGTTCATCTCGGATCAACGCCTGCTTCAGCCTGCATCGTCCCCGGATTACGTCAATCAGATTATAGGTCAGTCGTTGTTCCAATCCCAAAATCACATCCAGATTCCGAAGTCCGATATCCAGATCGATCAGTGTTATCCTTTGGTTTCTGGCAGCCAATGCCGCTCCGATGTTCGCTGTCAGTGTAGACTTACCTACACCGCCTTTTCCACTGGTAATGACAATCACTTCACACATAACAGCCTCCTGTCAGTTCATGTCCCCTGGTGAAAAAATTATTGGATCTCACGCAGTAATTCTTTCGTAATGGATTCCATAACGATTCGGTCGCTTTTCACATAGGCAATTCTGGGATGCAGTTTGTTCCGGGAAGAACGCTTTTTTTTCTCTGCCCGGTATCTCACATCCCCGATCTTCAGTTTTTCCGGTAACATCTCCAATGCAACAACATAATGTCCGTCATCTCCGCCCGCACCGGCGTAGGCTTCTCCGTACAATCCGCCCAGAATGATAATATCTTTGGGAGAGGAAACCGCACAGCCGGGATAGACATCTCCGATAATGATGATGCTCCTGTCGGTCTCCAGAACCTCATGTTCTTTCAGATTTCCTCTGAAAAACTGGGCATAATGTTCCTCCTCGTGCCGTTCCGACTGCTTCAGCGCCTTGACGTATACCTGATTTTTGACGTCATCCTTGCCTACAATACACATGACCTGAAGGTTGGAACATTCCGTAATGATTGCAATCAGTTTCCGTTCCTCTGCCTCTGACAGTTCCCTGCCCTCAAAACTGACCGCCATTCTGGCATCCTTGAAAAATTTGGCAGATTCCGTGAATTTCACTCTAACCTCTTCCGCAATCTCCTCATAAGGTGCTTCTGCATCCAGATACACGCTGATTCCATTCGGAAAACTTTTTATGATGACTGAATGATTCATATCTCCATCTCCTAATCCATAGTAACCCCAGCAGACTCCATATTCGTTGCATGTCCGTTTACAATATCCTCTTCATCCTGCAGGTTAAAATAGTACATCAACACTGATTTGGTGGTTTCTGCCGCATAATCAGAGGAATATCCGAAGGCAATTCTGGTCGCAACGGCAATCTGTGGTTTCTCAAACGGGGCATAGCATACAAAAAGAGCATGTGTAGGACGTGCAGTGGATTCCTGTGCCGTTCCCGTCTTACCGGCTACGGTAACGTCAAAATCCTTAAAGTAGGATTTCCCCTCCACTACCTGTTTCATTCCGTTATGAAGCACATTCCAGGTAGATTCCTGAAAGGTCACAACGTTGCGTACCCCGGCTTCAAACTCCCGGATGAGATTTCCGTCCGAATCCGTTTCCCGGTCTAACAGGGTCAGATTATAGCAGGTTCCGCTGTTGGCAATGGTGGTTACGTATCTGGCCAGCCCAACGGTCGTGTAGTCATTGGTACCCTGACCGATGGCAGATACGACAGAATACATGTCGGAGACATTGGGTTCCGATTCCGCAATCTCCACTCCGGATCTCTCACTAAGTCCCAGAATATCTGCATATTTTTGTAATGTATTAAGACCCAGTTCCGAATTGTAGGCCGTCCCCACCGTACTTAACCGGTATCCCATCTCGTAGAAGAAATAGTTGCAGGATTTGGCAATTGCGGTGGTAACATTGATCGGACCATGGGCGCCCGGACTGATCCAGCATTTATAGATCGTCGGCGACAGAACATCATAGGTTCCGCGGCAGGTAACGGTATCCCTGGGGCGGATCACGCCTTCTTCCAGCGCAGCGGCTGCAGTCACCATCTTAAAAGTGGATCCCGGCGCGCTTGTCTGCTGGGTTGCATAATTCCACAACGGTCTGGAAGCATCATTTAGTAGCTGACTGTAATACTCCGCATCAATACTGTTCGCCATGAGATTGTTATCGTATCCGGGATAGGTTACCAACGCCAGTACATTGCCGTTATTCACATCCGTAATCACGATAGATCCGGAGCAGGGATCCAATGCAAGCTGTGCCGGTGTAATATCCAGATTGTTAATCCGGTCCAACAGAAACCGGTAAGGGGATTTCTGCCCCTGGGAAACGCTGTCATATTCCGCATCCGGAACATTCACGATGCTCTCCTCACAGAGAATCATACAGATCTGTTTCCCGGTAATCCGATTATCCATAATCATGTGTTTGATAATTCGCTTGCTGAAATCCAGATTATTGATCAGCCGTGCCAGAATGTCATCCACCAGCACCTCATAGATCTCCGTGGAATCCGCATACTGCATATCCAGTTCCAGCAGATTCACATCGATCCAGTTCATGGAAATGGCATATTGCAGATACTCCCTGATTCCGATCGTCTCTTCCGTTTTCCACGCCTGATAGATCGGATCATTCTTGTCAATCACACTCTTGTCAATGATACTCAGCGTATCCGTCAGGTAATTCACAATAAAGCTCTCATAGGTTTTCATTTCCTTGGAGAGTTTGGAATACGGCGTATTACCGTGCAGCATTTCATCCCGGAGTGTGGCAATCACAGCCTCCTGTCTTGACAGAAAATTCCGGTATACCAGCTGTGTTGTTTCACCGGAATCCGGCGAGGACAGCGTCTTCCATTTGATGATATTGTTCTGGAAAAGAGCAGTATAAACGTCATAGATCGGAATACGGATCTTACTCTGGGTCGCATGCTCTCCGGGTATATATTCCTTGATGTTGTCGATCTTGGATACCAGAATTCCCGCAATGCGCTGTTCCAGAATGTGATAGGTTGCAATCTGAAGATCCTTGTCGATGGTCAGGTATATATCCTTCCCGGCTTCCGGTTCGATCACATTGGTACTCTCAATGACTCGTCCCAGATTATCCACATAAACGGTTTCCGATCCTTTCTTTCCCTGCAGTTCCAGTTCCATCGCCTGTTCGATTCCGGTCTTCCCCACCCTGTCGTTGGGTGTATAGGACGGATCGCTCTCCTGCAGGTAAGCAAGTTCCTCCGAATCAATCTTCCCGGTATATCCCAGAATTGCCGAAAAATACAAACTGTCCACGTATTTTCTGATGGTGTCCTCCGTGATGTGAACACCGGGAAGATCCATGGCATTCTCCATAATCACGGCAACGGTTTCCTCCGATACGTTGGTGGCAATTGTCGTCGCAATATATTTCTGATAGCTGTTGGCACTCATCATAAACCGTACGGCAATGATTTTCAATCGACTGTCTCTGTCATATTCACTGCTGACGGCATAGTATTTCCTGCCGGCCATGTATTCCACAACTTCCTCCGGGGTTGCGGTCTTCTCTGCATATTTCAGATCACTGACGGTACGGTATCCGTAGACATCGGCAAGAAATCGCAGCAATACATTGTCGCTGACGTTAAACACATATTCCCCGTTCTCGTCCATCACAATATGGAAATCCGTCTGAATATGATCTCCGTTTGCTTCAATATGTCGAATCGTCTGATAGATCGTCTCATTCAGCTGTGCATTTTTCGTGCTCCCGGATTCGTAGACATCTTCAATGGTCACAGAATAAGCCAGCTCATTGTACGCCAGTACGTTACCGTTACAATCCAGTATCCTGCCCCTCGTCGATGCAAGACTTCTTTCCTTCCGTATTTTCAGTTGGAAATTATCCAGATACTCCTGCCCCTCCACAATCTGCAACAGGAAAACCCGGTAAATCAGCAATCCGCCTGCAGCAAGCGTCAGAACAATCAGGACAAACAGTCTGGAGGTAACAAACTTTATGAAGTTTTCCTTGATAGATCTAATCAAGCTTCTTTGCTCCCTTTTTCTCAAGTTCATCCAGTTTCCGGTTGACAAACAGAATCACAGGGTACAGAACCAGTGTCAGCACCACTGTGTAGATCACTTTGGGGATCATGATATGTAGAAAATAGAACGGTAGCTGAAACCGTCCCCGTAACAAAAACTGAATGATATAGAACACAAAATTATATCCCAATTCGCCGATAACCACCATTCCCAACGGCAGCCGAATGTCTTCCTTAAAAAAAGGCTCATGAAAGTGGCCTGCGAAAAACCCTGCAAACATATAGCACAGTGCATAGAAGCCCAGCACCACGCCAAAGAAAAGATCCATGATGAAGCCGGCGGTAAACCCCACAAACAAACCGGCCTTGCGCCCCAGCATAAATCCATATGATACCGCAAGAATCATAATCAGATCCGGTGCAATTCCTCCCAGTGACAGGGCACTGAAAAGAGTATTCTGCAATAGCGAAAAAATAAATATGAAAATGGCCGCAACAATTCCTTTTTTCACCATGTACTCCTATCTGCATACGTACAGGGGCGAACCTGACTCACATGCCTTCCAGTCCCTGCTTCTTCTGCCGGATGATCAGCACCTCCGACAAATGTTCAAAATCGACCACCGGTGTAATATACCCGGATTTGGACAGATTGTTGGCGTCCATGTTGATCTGACAGATATGACCGATCAGAATGCCCGGAAGATATTTCTCGCTGATATTGCTTGTCACAATCTTGTCCCCGACCATAACCAGGTCTTCCCGGTCCAACAGTTGGGAAAACGCCAGTTTATTATCAAACATCAGTTCCGTTCCCCCGGATACGATCAGATTATCGTATGTGGACAAAACCATACTGCTTACGTTGGATGCATCATCGATAATGGCTGTGACCCTGGCCCAGTTCGCACCAACCCTGGATACTCTGCCAACCAGTCCCCCGTCGGCAATCACGTTCATATCCACCTCAATGCCGTCATCTGTACCTTTATTGATGAGAAAAGAGGAATACCAGTTGCCCGTGTCTTTGGCGATGATTCTGGCTGCCGTCGTCTCATAATCTTCATATGCAGCAGCCAGTTCCAGCAAATCCTGCAATTCCCTTAATTCGTTTTTGTACTGCTGCAGATGGATGTTCTCTGCGATCAGTGCGGCGTTTTCCTCCCGCAGCCGTTCGTTTTCCTGCATCAGAACCCGCATTTCCTTGAGTTCATCGGATTTCTGTGTCAGAAAAGAACCAACCTCACTGATGCCTTCCTGAAAGGGTTTGAAGAGGTAGCCGCCGATATTGTTCAGAAAACCGCCGGTGAAATTGGTCATAAAGGTAACCACCATCAGCAGTACACAGACACAGGTCAGAATCAGGAGCCAGTATTTACTTGCTAAATGGAATTTCTCCTTTTTACGCTTGACAATCGGACTCATTTCTTTGTCATTCCCTCAATGGTATGTGCAACGGATCGAAAATGGCTGTTCTTGATAATCTGTGAAATGCCCCTGACGGTGCTGGAAATCGGATCCTCCGCACAGTTCACCTTCAGTCCGGTACCCTTGCCCAACAGTTCTGCAAAATGATTGACCTGGGAGGCACCTCCCGACAGATACAGACCATGCCGGAAAATATCCGCGGACAATTCCGGCGGAGTTCTCTCCAGAATAATCCTGACGTTGTCGATAATGGTGTTGAAATGCTCTTTCAGGCATTCGTCCACCAGTTTGGTTGGAATCTCACGTTCCACCGGCAGTCCGACCACAATATCCCTGCCGTAAACCACTGCCGCCTTCCCTTCCGACTCCAGTTCCTTCAGATTCATCTTCACCGTCTCGGCAGTCTTGTTGCCGATGATCAGATTATACTCGCGGCGTACTGCGCTGCGGATTGCTTCATCAAACTTATTGCCTCCGATTTTGATCAGCTTGCTTAAAACGATCCCTCCCAGAGAGAGAATGGAAATCTCCGTAGTGTCATATCCAATATTCACAATCATGACGCCCTGGGAATTCTTCACATCGATATCCATACCGATTCCGTCCGCCACCGCTTTCTCAACGACCATGATCTTCTTCGCCTTCACATTTGCATCTTTGATCAGATCATAGAATGCTCTTTTCTCTACCTCCGTCACATCCGTTGGTACGGAAATATAGAAATCGGCAGGCTTCATCTGTCCCCGTTTGTCAGCCAGAAAGAACCGGATCAGTGTCTCCATATTCCGGATGTCCGCAATCACCCCGTTGGATAACGGATAGGAAATCGTGATATTACCGGGAGCCTTCTCGTACATCTCATACGCAGAATCTCCGTACGCAAAAATGGACCGCTTGTTCTCAATTGCGATCATATTTTTTTCAATCTTGACGGAATCGTCATTGCGACTGTATATCTTGATGTTACTGGTACCAAGATCAATACCATATGCATTATTAGCCAAGTGATACTCCTTCCTACATGAAAGCTTTATCTTTCATACTTGTAAATTCATGATCCCCGATGATGATATGATCCAACAGAGGAATATTCATCAGTTCACAGGCTGCCCGTACCCGTTCCGTAATGACAATATCCTGTTTGCTCGGCGTGGAATCACCGCTGGGATGATTATGCAGCAGAACAATATAGACTGCCCGGTACCGCAGAGCTGACTGCAATATCTCCCGGGCGGAAACCGGAGACGTGTTCACAGTTCCGATAGACAGAATCTCATCGTGAATCAACTGACTATGTCCGTCCAGCAAAACAAGCATGACCTGCTCTCTGTCCAATCTCCGCATATCTTCCATGTAGTACTGGGCGATTCTGTCGGGAGATGTGAAAACCGGATGTCTTCCCAATCTCTGTCTGGCAAGGCGTTTCATAAATTCGGCGATACATAGTATTCTTACCGCTTTTACGGTTCCGATACCTTTCACCCCCAGAAGTTCCTCCATAGTCAAATCCAACATTCCGTTGAGTCTGCAGTCGGATTCATACTGATCCCCATGAATCGCAAGAATCTGTTCTGCAATCGTTACGGCATCCTGTCCTTCCGTACCGCTGCGAATCAGAATCGCCAGCAGTTCATCGTCTGTTAAGCTTCCGGCTCCCCTTTGTACAAATCTCTCATACGGTCTTGCATCATTGTTCATAAGTATTCCCTCATTTCCTGCGGTTTATCTCTCCGGATTCGGGAAAACTACTGTATATCCTACCATAAATATGATGTTCTGTACACTTTTTTGCTCGTTTTTTTTGCGTAACTTCACGCAAAATCAGTCTGTCTGCGACAGGCTTTTCACTAATCCGTCATTCTTCATCTCCTGAAGACTTCTCAGGATTCCGTATTTGGCATGGAACCAGGTAAGCCCCCCCTGGAAATAAACATGATAGGGCGGCTTCAGCGGTCCGTCTGCCGATAATTCGATGGAAGATCCGGACACAAACGCACCGGCGGCCATAATGACTTTGGCGTCATATCCCGGCATATCCCATGGCTCCGGCGTAACGAAACCATCCACCGGTGCAGCAAACTGAATGCCGCGGCAGAATGCCTGTAATCCCTCGGCAGAGCCCAGCGTAATCGCCTGGATAATATCATGTCGCGATTCATTCCGGTCCGGCACACAGGGAAATCCGAGGGGTTCATAGAGATTGGCCGCAAAAATCGCACCCTTCAGTGCACCTGCCGTAACAGTAGGTGCCAGGAAAAAGCCCTGATACATGGACGGCAGTGCCGTAAGCGATGCTCCCACTTCTTTACCGAGTCCGGGGGAGGTCAGTCGATATGCGGCATTTTCCACACATTCTTTGGTGCCGGCAATATATCCACCGATGGGTGCAAGTCCCCCTCCCGGATTCTTAATCAGGGAGCCAACTACCATATCCGCTCCTACGTCCGATGGTTCCCTGTCTTCCACGAATTCTCCGTAACAGTTATCCACCATACAGATCACGTCCGGCTTGATATTCTTGATAAAAGAGATCAGTTCCCCGATGCGTGCCACGCTTAAAGTGGGACGTGTCTGATACCCTTTGGAACGTTGGATCGTCACAACACGGGTTTTCTCATGAACTGCCTTCCGTATCCCCTCATAATCAAAGGAACCGTCCGGAAGCAGGTTCACCTGACGATAGGTAATGCCATACTCTGCAAGGGATCCCCTGCTCGGTCTGATCCCGATGACCTCTTCCAGTGTATCATACGGTTTTCCGACGGGAGACAACAGTTCGTCCCCAGGACGAAGATTACTCATCAGAGCCAGTGCCAGCGCATGGGTTCCGCAGGTAATCTGCGGTCTCACCAGGGCGTCCTCCGTATGAAAAACATCCGCATAGACCCGCTCCAGGGTTTCCCTTCCGATATCGCTGTATCCATATCCGGTGGTTCCGTACAGACAGGCTTCACTGACATGGTTGTCCTGCATTGCCTTTAGCACCTTCATCTGATTTTGTTCCGCAATCCGGTCAATCTGACGGAACCGTTCCTCCAGTCTGCCGAGTGCCTCTTCTCCCTTTGCATACACCGCATCGTCAATCCCCATATTGAATAACGGATTCATCTTTCTCTCCTCTCAAATTCCAGACATTTTCATTTTCATATCTACAATACCGTGCGCACGATCTGTTCCAGAATCTCTGGATCCGACTGTTTTGATTTGTCAAGCCAGATCACATGTTTCTCCCGCCGAAACCAGGTCAGCTGCCGCTTGGCAAAATGTCTCGTTTCTTTTTTGATCAGTGCGACAGCCTCCTCCAGCGTCATCTCGCCCATGAGATACGCCACAATCTCCTTATAACCCAGTCCCTGCATGCTGACCCAGTTACGCTTACAGCCCCGGTCCAGAAGATCCGAAACCTCCTGTACCAGTCCTGCATCCATCATATGATCCACCCGCTCTTCAATGCGTTCATACAATCGTTCCCGCTCATCGGTCAACACAAAATAGTACGCTTCATAAGGGGATTCCTTTTTCCGTTGCTGTTCATTGTGGGCAGAGATTTTACGGCCGGTCAATTCATAGAATTCAATGGCGCGGATCACTCTTTTGATATTGTGCCGGTCGATACATTCCGCACTCTCCGGATCAATCTGTGCAAGCCTTCGAAACAGTGCATCACAGCCATCCGGCTCTCCCGCAATCTGCTCCAGGCGTTTCCGGATCTCACCGTTCTCCTCATTCTCTGTAAAATCAATATCATACAATACCGATTGGATATAGAACCCGGTTCCTCCGGTAATGATCGGGATTCTCCCTTCGGCATAGATTTTCTCCATAGCGTCATACGCCATCCGCTGAAATACGGTAACATTAAACGGATCTGCGGGATCCAGAACATCAATCAGATAATGGTCGATTCCCTGCATCTGAGAGGGGGGAATCTTGGCAGATCCGATGTCCATGCCCCGATATACCTGAATGGAATCTGCCGAGATGATTGACCCATTCAGTCTGCGTGCAGCCTGTATGGACAATTCTGTTTTGCCCACTGCGGTGGGACCCGTTAAAATCACTAATTTTTTCCCTTCAAATGCACTCATACCCCATCCTGTTCCGTTCGTGTCATGCGGTCGAATCCCTCAGTATCACCCGGTTAACTCCCTTGTACCATTCCGGCTGAATGTACAATCAATTCACGATCCGCTTGAATTTTCTCTCCACTTCTGCTTTTGACATTGCCACAATCACAGGGCGTCCGTGCGGACAATGATATGGGTTTTTCAGTTTCAGAAGCTGGTGGATCAATTCCTTTGCCTGTACCTCATTCATCTCGGTATTGCCCTTTACAGCAGCCTTGCACGCCATGGTGGCCATCCGATGCAGAACCGCCTCCGGTGCCTGCCGCATGGGATGACCTGCCAGTTCATCCAGAATCTCCAGAAACATCTCCTTCGGATTGAACCCATACAGATCCATGGGAACGGCACGGATCGCATAATCGTTTCCGCCGAAACATTCCGCCCGGAATCCCAGTTGTCCAAGCATTTCCTCGTATTCGGTAAAAACCTGAATCTCTCCGGAGGATAACCGCAGTATCGTCGGCGGATTCAGGGGCTCGCTGATAATCTCCTTCTGCTCCAGATGCTCCATAAGGTTCTCATATTTTACTTTTTCATGGGCTGCATGCTGATCGATCAGAAGGAGGTCCGTCTTGTATTCCACAAGCCAGTAGGTTTTGAAAACCTGCCCGATGATTCTGTATTGACTCTCAAAGTCAACGTCAAGAATGTAATCCGTATTCTGCGCGATATCCGTCCCCGACTCCGAAACAGGCAGATTTTCCCGGAACAGTTCCAGTTGGACAGGCTTCTGCACGATCTCCGGCTTCATTTCCTCAGGTTGCACTTCCTCCGGCTGCGTTTCCAGTCGTTTTTCCTCCTGTAATGCCTGCATTG
>JAEDCX010000118.1 GCA_016293925.1 Lachnospiraceae bacterium
CAGGAGAAACGGTGGTATATTTGAACCTGCGAGAGGGAGAGAATACCATAACATTTGGCAATGATGACAGCTATGCACCGGATCTTGATGTGATCGCAGTAAAAAAGGAATCCGAAAAATAGCATACCAAACGCCGGCATTCCAAAGCCGGTCTTATGCCTTTTTCTCCGCAATAAACTCTGTCAGTACGGCGGTTTTGCGGAAAGGATTACTCTCCTTGATTGTCAGGGCATCGAAGCTGCGGACAAACTGTTCGAATTTGGAGTAGCCATAGTCTTTCTGGCTGAATTCCGGATATTTCTTGCGAAGTTCGCTGCTGAGGGAACCGAGGTAAATGCCCCGTTTGCCGTGGCTGCGAACAATTTCGATCAGATCCCGCTCAAGGCTTGGACCGCTGTCTGCAAATTGCAGAATGACGGTCTGGGAAGACCCCTTCTGTTCAATCTTCAGATTCTTGAACTGACGTACAAAAGTGGAGAATTTGGCATATCCATAGTTACGGGTATCGAAATCGGGGTGACGTTTCTGGAGTCTGCTTCCCAGCTCTCCCATGTTAATGGCATTATTGTCATCACCGTTTTCAATAATGATATCCTTGATGGATTCTGAGATGGTGGTCAGATCTGTCACAGCAGACTGCTTGTCCGATGCGGATTCGGCCGCATCCGATTTGTCTTCCACATCAGAGATCACATCCAGGAATTTGAACTCATTGCAGGAATCGCAGAAGGGCTTCGGCGTCTTGGATTCTCCGAGACCGATTACTACCATTCCGGATTCCCGGAGTCTTACCGCTAGTCTTGTGAAATCACTGTCGGAAGAGCACAATGCGAAACCGTCCACATGGCCGGAATAGAGAATATCCATCGCATCGATAATCATGGCAGAGTCTGTGGAATTCTTGCCATAGGTATAACTGTACTGCTGAACCGGCGTCAGGGCATACTGCAACAGTACCTTTTTCCAGGAGGATGCATTGGTGGATGTCCAGTCCGCGTAGATTCTCTTGTAGGTAATAATTCCTTTGTTGGAAATCTCGTTCAGAATACTGCCGATATATTTGGGCGCGATGTTGTCTGCGTCGATCAGAACTGCATAACGTTTTTCTTCCTGCATGATAAAGGGTCCTTTCCCGTGATGATACTATTATGACATATTCCATGCAAGAAAGCAAATTGTATCGATCGCATCCGGCAAAGAGGATCTGTTTTGGGCGTCAATCAATATGAAAGATACTGAGGGGATTTCCAAATTCTTTTCGGACGGTTCCATTCTTTCAAAAAACACACGAAATATTGTAAAAACACAATACTTTGCGTGAAAATGAAAAAGAGGCGATGAGAAATGAAATTGCCTGCTTTATGGAAATAATGACAAGACAACGGAATGGATATGGTGTATAGTGGAGATAGCAGGTGCAGTATTGGTTTGGCACAATGGAGGAGAACACCATGGAATATCGTAAATTGGACAAACTTGGAATTGAAACCTCTCTTCTGGGATTCGGTTGTATGAGATTTCCCACTATCGAAGGGGAGATTGACGAGGAAGAAGCAGAGAAGATGATTGACCGCGCGATTAAGGGCGGCGTGAATTATATTGATACCGCATATCCGTACCACAACGGAAAGAGTGAACCTTTTGTGGGCAGGGTTCTGCAAAAATATCCCCGTGATTCTTTCTATCTTGCTACGAAGCTTCCCTGTTGGGGAATCAATGCGCTGGAGGATGCCAAGCGGTTACTGCAGGAGCAGTTAGACAGGCTTCAGACAGACCACATTGATTTCTACCTGATGCATGCCATGAACAGAGATCTGTTCCGGAAAATGGCGGGGCTTGGCGTGGTGGATTATCTGGAGCAGATGAAACAGGAAGGCAGAATCAGATTTCTTGGATTCTCTTTTCATGATGGGTATGATGCCTTTGAAGAGATCATTACCTATCGTGATTGGGACTTCTGCCAGATTCAGTACAATTATATGGATACTGATGAACAGGCAGGTGACAGGGGGTATGCCCTGACGGAGAAACTGGGTATTCCGGTGATTATCATGGAGCCGATCAAGGGGGGATCCCTTGCGAAGCTTCCCGCAGGGATTCATAGTATGTTAGAGGAGTTACGTCCCGGTGATTCTGACGCGAGATGGGCATTGAACTGGGTTGCAAGTCATCCTAACGTGAAGGTCATCTTAAGCGGAATGTCCAGTATGGAGCAGACGGAGCAGAATCTGAAAACGTTTTCAGACTTCAAGGCTCTGACCCCGGAGGAAATGAAGCGCGTGCAGGAGGTTGCCGCGGCCATGAGAGCCAGGGTAATGAATGGCTGTACGGGGTGCAGATACTGTATGCCGTGTCCGGCAGGGGTCAATATTCCCAAGAATTTCTCTGTATGGAATACTTACCATATCTATGAGAATCAGGGGCAATTAGACTGGCAGTATCATCATGAACTACGGGAAGAAGAGAAGGCACACAACTGTATCAAGTGCGGAAAATGTGAAAAGGCATGCCCGCAGCAGCTGCATATCAGAGATGATCTTGCCCGGATGGATCAGGAGATGAAAGCAATCTTCGACAA
>JAEDCX010000067.1 GCA_016293925.1 Lachnospiraceae bacterium
ATTGGAGAATCGGTCACTAACGGAAATATACGGATTTCCCGTTCGTGTCATTAAGTTTCTGATACAACAAAGTAAAGCAAACGATTTTGACCAAGCGGAGTGCAATGCATCTTGGGATAGACTTCTGAGTACGTTAGCAGATGTCATGATGGAGACGCCGGCATATTACGTTATTCGATTCCCTGCATTCGCAGGCGAAGGCATGAGCAGAATGCAGCAGTTTTGCCGCAATGTATTGTTCTGCGGTGGTACCGTTGCTTATGCAATCAATCCTGCAGAGGGAAAGGCGAATATGGCGATGTGGAAGTCGACAAAAGAGGATGTGCGTGTCTTTCTGGCGGATTCTGCGTATCTGGAAGCAAATTGCAGGAAACTCTGCAAGATTGCGGAAGATTCCTTTGCAAACTACAGCGGACAGTATCATATAGCACCGCGCACCGCCCCGAAGGCAGGGCAGATCTATACGAACTGGATCCGGTCCATCTTCGAGCATCCGGAAGCGTACTGTATGATGTGCGTGGAATGCAACGGAGAACCGGCAGGTTTTTCCCTGCTCTCCGAGGATGAATATGGAATCGATATGGAACTGACCGCTGTTTCCGAGCAGTTCCGGGGACGGGGGCTCTACACGGAGTTGATGAGGGAGAATGTTCGATACGCCGTATCGAGGGACAGAATTTTCGTGTCCAGCACGCAGTTAGACAATTTCGGCTCCCAGCGGACCTGGGCAAAGGTTGGCATGAGACCATATTATACAATTTATAATTTTCACTGTGATTGTTTGGGAGAATAAGGTATAATAATATGATACGGTGTGATGAGGCGGGTAATACCGGGAAAGCCATTACATCGGGAAGGATTCGTTCAGACAGGAGATCAATATGCCTGCAGTTGCATTGAGCCGGTTTATAAATCGAATACGAAGAAGTTCAAAGGTTGCATTCCTGTGCGCTATCGTCGCAGGATTTGTTACCCATTTATTTATCATGACCAACAAGGTGATGAATCACAATGAATTATCGAACCTGTTTTTGGATCCCCATGAGATGACCATGGGACGCATGGCAGAGGGAAGATGGTTCGTGGGCTGGATCGGACAGTTGATCGGCGATAATTACAGCATGCAGATGGTGGTCGGTGTGCTGGGAATCTTGCTGATCGCCTGCGCGGCCGGTATGGTGGTGAGTCTGTTGGACATCTCTAAACCGCTGTATGCCGGATTACTGGGGGCGTCAATGATGGTTTTCCCCGCATTGGTCAGCTTTCTGGCATTTACCCAATTGGGAGATGCCTGGTTCATGGCTGTTTTCATGGCAGTGCTGGCAGTTTATCTTACGGAGAATAAGAAATGGGGCATCTGGCCGGCGATGGTATTGGCCGGATTATCGCTGGCGATCCATCAGGCATACATATCCGTGACGATTGCCGGTATGTTTGTTGTGCTGTTCCGCTCAGTCTATGAGAAAGGAACGGGGCTTAGGGACAACCTTCCGAGAATCGGTAAATATCTGGCGGTTCTGCTGGGAGGGTTCTTATTTTATTACATCGGTGTGAAGGTAACGACCGCGATTTTCAGCTATGATCTGTCAAGTTATTATGGAATTAATGAGATGACGGAATTCACGGTGAAGGGAATCTGCAAAGGGATTGTCTGTTCGTATCTTTATTTTGCCAGGTACTTTTTCACAACAGAATATTTGTTTCATCCTCTGATGGTGGTTGTGGATATTCTGCTGGCTATGGTATTGATATATTATGTGATTACCTCGGTGATTCGGAGTTTTCGGGCGAAGAAGAGGATGAATGCGGTATGGAAGGTGTTGCTGTTGCTCCTGCTTCCGGTAGGAGTGAATGCATTACCGGTATTGATGGCAGACCGTGTGGGTGCCGGAGTTGACCGCTATATGATGTACTCCCTGGTGTTCCTGTGGGTATTACTGCTGTATCTTGCAGATCGAATGGAAGTAGGAGTGCAGGAGAAGGTTCCGGGACGGAAACTGTGCCTGTGGATGATCACGCTTGGAATCTGTATTCATGTCGGCAATGATTATACAATGGATAATCAGGCCTATTATCGTGCACAGGCGGCAACGGAACAGATGACCAGCTATCTGAACCGACTGGCAGCAAGGATAGAAGCGACAGAGGACTGGAGTGCAGACGTTCCGGTTTATATTGTGATGCAGTCTGATCTGTATCCGCAGTATCCGGTGGAACTTGTTGCTTTCGATGATCTGGCAGAATTGCGGGGAACTTCCTATGAGCCTCACATGAATGTGCCGGGGATCATTCGATTCATGAATTATTACCTTCATTTTCCGGTCCGGCAGGCAGAGGATACTCAGATCGACAGGATTGACAAACGGGTTATCGATGCCATGCCATGCTATCCGGCAGCAGGTTCGGTGCAGATGGTGGATGGTATCCTGGTAGTGAAAATAGAGGAAAGGGCAGACTGATATGGAGAAGATATCCTTTGTAGTTCCCTGCTATCGTTCAGAGAACACCATTACGTCAGTAGTTGAAGAAGTAAAAACAGAGATGGCAGCACACCCGGATTATGATTATGAGATTGTTCTGGTGAATGACAATTCACCGGACAATGTATGGGATGTGATCACGAAACTGAGTGAGAATGATGAGCGAATCAAAGCGATCCGGCTGCTTCGCAACTTCGGGCAGCATTCCGCCCTGATGGCGGGGTACGGAGTCTGTACGGGAGATTATGTGGTAACCATCGATGACGATGGACAGACCCCTGTGGATCAGACCTTTATCCTCATGGACAAGCTGTTGGAAGGCTTCGATGTGGTCTATGGGAAGTATGAGAAGCGGAAAGATAATCTTTTCCGTAAGATCGGAACCGGCATTAACAATTGGATGTCGAAAACTTTGCTTGGTAAGCCGAAGGATCTGCATCTGACCAGTTTTTTTGTGGCAAGGGCCAAGATCATCAAAGAGATCTGCAATTATAAGAATGGATTTCCCTATATCTGGGGGTTGGTGCTTCGGACCACGAAGTCCATTGCCAATGCAACCATTCAGCACAAGGAGCGTATCGAAGGGGAGTCCGGCTATACACTGGGAAAACTGTTGAACTTGTGGATGAACGGGTTCACTGCCTTTTCGGTAAAACCGCTTCGTATCTCGGCAACGGTGGGCATCATCAGTTCCGCCCTGGGTTTGTTGGGAATTATCTATGTGGTTGTGGATAAGATAATCCATCCGGAGGTGGCAGCAGGATTCAGTTCTCTGATGGCGGTACTGCTGCTGATCGGGGGGCTGTTGTTACTATCCATGGGACTGATCGGAGAGTATGTGGGACGTATCTATATGTGTATCAATGCTACGCCGCAGTACATTGTGCGGGATACCATTAATCTTCCGGAACCGGAGGATGGCAAATAGGGCAAAAACAGGAAGTTAATGAGTTGGAGACGCGTGTGAGCAGAAATAATCAGATTATGTTAGATATGCTGGAATCCTGGAGCAACAGAGCGGGGGTTGTCAATACCACCGGAGATCTGCTTGACTGGGTTCAGCAATTGAATGAGACAACGAAAGTATCCGTCCGGAGAACCAGTGTTCAGGAGGATTCTTTCTGGTTTTACGACGATTATAAGGGAGAGATCCTCAATCGGAAACGTAGTTTTTTCTCGATTATGGGGGTACGGTATTTTGACAACGAACGATTTGTGTCGGAACAGCCGATTATTCTCCAGAAAGAGATCGGTTATCTGGGCATTATTGTGAAGAAAATCCACGGCGTGCTGCATTTTCTGATGCAGGCCAAAGTGGAACCCGGTAATGTGAACTGTGTTCAGATCTCGCCAACCATTCAGGCAACCAAGAGTAATTTCACCCGTGCCCATGGAGGGCGCCTGCCATATTATTTTGAATATTTTGAGAAGGCCGGGGAAAACGGAACCGTGCTGTATGACCAGATCCAGTCGGAACAGGGAAGCCGTTTCTATGGCAAGAGAAACCGAAACATCATTCTGCTGATCGAGAAAGAGATTCCCATCTATCCCAACTACAAGTGGATGACGCTGGGGCAGATCAAAGAACTGATGAAGATCGATAATCTGGTCAACATGGATACCAGAACCGTTTTGTCCGGCATTCCTTTTGTTACCTGTCTGCATGATGCGAAGGTGCGGGAGAGGGCAGGGCAGTTCTTTACGGATTCCGCATTGATGAAATCTGTCTTTGAGGCAGACGTGGCGGATTCCATGCAGAAGATTATGCCTGTGATCAACGATTACAAGATGTTTCATGACGTTGACCGGATCATCGTCCCTCTGAACCAGTTGGTGGACTGGCAGGTGGATGAGTATGGGGTAACCTGTCGCAGAGATGCTGATTTTACGGTTGGGTATTTTGATATTCACATTCACGGACGGGAGGTACAGCAGTGGCTGCAGCCATTGTTCTGCGCTACCGGATCCGCGGATTTTGTTCTTTTCACCCGGGTGCATAATGGTATGCGGGAGTATCTGATCTCCCTGAAACCGGAGGTTGGGTGTTTTGACAAGGTGGAGTTCGGACCGACCCTGCAGAGTGTTCCCGGGCATGAAACGCAGACGGAACGGTGTCTGGCGGAGGTGCTGCACAGGCACCTGGCCGAACAGACCGGAATTCTCCGGGATGTGATTCTCTCAGAGGAGGGGGGCCGTTTCTATCATGAGCAGAACCGCAATCTGATTGTGGAGGTTGCGGATGGTGAATGTGAGGCATGTATCGCAGAGGATCCGGGTTACCAGTGGGTGTCCTATGCACTGCTGAATTATCTGGTTCAGGTGAATAACTGCCTGAACATTCAACTTCGGAATCTGATCTCCCTGATAGAGATCTAGGTTCAACAATAGAATGGAGAACGATATGATTCGAATTGGAATTATCTGTCCGTCAGAGATTGCGTTTCGCAGATTTATGCCGGCCATACAGAAAGAAACACGGATGCAGTATGTCGGTGTTGCCTATGCCACCGCGGAAGAATGGTTCGGGAAACAGGAAACCGTGACGCAGGCGCAGCAGGCTGTGATTGACAAGGAACATGAGAAAGCAGAGAAATTCCGTGCCGCCTATGGGGGATGCGTGTTTGAAGGCTATCAGGCTATGCTGCAGTCCGGGGAGATTGATGCGGTTTATCTGCCCCTGCCTCCGGCATTGCACTACAGATGGGCGAAGCTTGCTCTGGAGCAGAATCTTCATGTGCTGATTGAGAAGCCTTCCACCACCTGCCTTGCGGACACGGAGGATCTGTTGGAGGTTGCGGCACAACGGGGACTTGCCGTGCACGAGAATTATATGTTTGCATATCATTCCCAACTGCGGGAAGTGGCAGATGCTTTACAAGCAGGTGTAGTTGGTTCTGTCCGGCTGATCCGGGTGGATTTCGGATTCCCGAGGCGCCCTGCCGGAGATTTCCGGTATGTGAAAGCTTTGGGCGGCGGTGCACTGTTAGATTGCGGCGGATATACACTCAAGTATGCAGATATGCTGCTGGGAGGACAGGCAACGCTGGAATATGCCCATATTACGCCCGGAACAGACTGTGATGTGGAGATTTTCGGTAACGCGGTATTGTCCGGACCGGATGGAGCCCAGGTAGAGACAGCATTCGGAATGGATAATGATTATCGTTGCAGCATCAATGTCTGGGGGAGTACGGGAACGCTCGTCAGCAATCGGATTCTGACCGCACCGGATGGCTTTGTGCCGGAATATACCATTTACCGGAACGGGGAAGCTGAGACCGTCAAAATGCAGCCGGACGATACATTTTTGAAATCCCTGCAGTATTTTGTGGAGTGCGTAGAAGATGCACAGACGCGAATGGCTCATTATGAGGAATTGCGGCGTCAGGAACGGCTGGTAGATGCATTTGCAGAGAGGACGGGGATGAAGTAGGAAATGAAGAATCGTACAGACAAAGTGAATTGCCAGAAAATTCGATATGACAGCTTTATTCCGAGACTCAGTGGCCTGGTAATTGCGTTTGCATTTTGGGCAATTATTATGATGTCAACTCTGCGCGCTGGGCTATATGAGGTACAGGTTCCGATCATATCCACGCTGGTTTTGATTGCGTGGACAATTGCATTTTACAAATCCAGAGGAAAAGAACAGTATCACTGGAAGGAAGTCCTCTTTTTTGTTCTGGTGACGTTCATTGTTGCAATCGCAATGACAGAATCGTTATGGCAGAGACAATATTTTTCCCTGAATCCAATTTTGGCGATTAATTCTGAGACAGAAGGTATTCATAGAGATACTGTGTACTTGGGTGCGCTAATGCAGGGAATCAAAAACTATGATTGTCCTTCGTTGCTGGTGAATTCTTCAGCATTTCACAATTATCATTTCGGTAGTCTTGCGATTCTTGCAGGGATGTCAAAATTATTTCATGTTGATATTTATGTTTTGAATTGCTTTTTGATTCCGATTATTCTCTTTCCTTTTTTTGTTTCTTCTATCGTTAGCCTTGTGATTACATTGAGAGAATATCGAAGGATAGGTTCGAAAATTACAAAATTAGATTATGGCATTGTTGCATGTTTTTTTGTGTTCGCCATATTGCCGCGTGAAATATCTCGGGATCTGGGTAACCTGAAAGATAGTTGGGTTATGAGTATTTCGTTTACGATGTCTATTCAGGCGGTTATTCTGTATTTCTTGCTGTTGATCAGAAGTCTGAACAGTAAGCGGATGGAGAAACGTAGTTTCTCTCTGCCATTTTTGCTATTGATCACTCCGGCATTCATTTTGCTGGTATCTACATTGAAGATATCTACAGGACTCATTTTCACATTTATGGTTGTATACTATCTATTTCGACGGTATATGTGGAATTGGAGATACCTGCTATTGGAATTGGTGTACGGCATTATTTTCCTTTTCATTTATTGGTTTCCGGGGACATTGTATTCTCCGTTCGCAACACAACGAAATGAAATGCAGTTTCGGCTTATGGACTATTTGCGGGAATATATAAGTACAGAATCCTGGGGATTGCACATTCTGGTGTGCTTTTGCTTCGTGATTGTTTTCCTGTGGTATCAGTTGCGCGGGATACCTTCATTCCATGACTTGAAATCGGGAGTAAAGAAAAAAGAGTATCTGGTTGAGGAAACACTCTTACTGACAACAGTTTTTGGTGTGATTCCCGGACTTGTTGTACACATTGGAGGCGCAAGCTCATATTACTTTTCTTCGATACAGCATATTGTAGGTATGATATTGGTGCTGGGGTACAATATTGCAAATGAATTGGTTCCCAAGAGAGAGGGTAAGAAGGGGGTCATCACAAAGGCCTTCATGATCTTTGTGATTGGAATGTTGTCATGGAACACCTTATATAGTTCTGCCATTAAGATGAAGGCAGTAGTTTCAGATATCTTGAGAAGCTCGGAAAGTAAAGCAGTTGATGAAACAGAAGAAGGATATTGGTACTGTGTCAAAAACATCAACCGCATTACTGAGGATGCAAAGCAGGACTATTATCTCTATGTGGACGAGAATGCGAGCGTGTGGGATCGGTTTGCCAATAAAGATGCTGCGCTGTTTTTCTATCCCGGCTTAACCGGCGTGGTTGCAATCGGGGAACTTTATTACGAGGATGGCTTGTATCATTACAATGACGGAACTCCCTTTCTGTATGCATGGGGATACGAGCCGTCGGAACCGGAATATAAGTTGACACTTTTGGATGCAATAGAAAAAGCAAGAGCAGATGGAAAAAAGGGACTAATTCATATTTACGAGGACAGTTATAAACTGATCACACTAGAGTAACAGAAACCAAAGCGAGGGATGTAAACGTGGACCGAAATGACAGGATTATGCAAAACAGACTGGACAGAGGATTCTTCCAATATCAGTATGAACTGGAGAAGAAAGCGCTTGACGTACTTCGGAGCGGCTGGTATGTGTTAGGGCGTGAAGTATCTTCTTTTGAGACGGAATTCGCGGACTACCTCGATTCGAAATACTGTGTTGGACTGGCCAGCGGGTTAGATGCACTTTGGATTGCCTTCCGGGTGTTAGGCATTGGTGCCGGAGATGAGGTCATCGTTCAGGGGAACACGTATATAGCCAGTGTAATGGGAATTACCATAAACGGTGCCACACCGGTTTTCGTAGAACCGGATGAATACTATAATATTGATGCTGCCAGGATTGAGGAGAAGATAACGGCAAAAACAAAAGCCATACTTGTAGTTCATCTGTATGGACAAGCCTCCAATATGGATGAGATTATGAAAATTGCTGAAAAACATAAACTAAGAGTAGTTGAGGACTGCGCTCAGTCACATGGTGCAAAGTATGATGGAAGGATGACCGGAACTTTTGGTGACATTGGCTGCTTCTCCTTCTATCCGTCCAAAAATCTCGGCGCATTTGGAGATGGAGGGGCGATTGTAACAAACGATCCGGATATTGAGGATGCTGTCAGAGTATTTCGCAATTATGGAAGTGAGAAACGTTACTATAATCGCGTTGTAGGAACCAATTCCAGGTTGGATGAGATACAGGCAGGACTCTTACGGGTGAAGTTATCGCATCTTCAGGAATTGGAAGATGAGAAAAGGGCGATTTGCGGGAAGTATTTATCGGAAATCAAGAATGAAAATATTATCCTGCCACAGATCAGGCCTGGTGCAACGCATATTTGGCATCAGTTCGTAGTAAGAACAGATAGAAGAGATGAGTTCATGGATTATCTGGATAAGAATAATATTGGAACGATTATTCACTATCCCATTCCCCCGCATTTGTCAGAGGCATATTCCTATCTGGGGCTTCGTGTAGGAGAATTACCGATTACGGAAGAATACGCGAAGACGATTCTATCTCTGCCGTTGTATAATGGAATGACAGAGGAAGAGCAGAATTACGTAATTGAATGTGTCAACCGGTTTTAAGGAGAGAACATGAGAGATATTAAGGACTATACGGACAAGTATGTGGATGAGCCATTTGAAGCAACGATGGTAGAGATTCGAAAACACGTTGTTATTGATCATTATAGGAAATACAGACATGAAAACATTTTGGAAATAGGATGCGGAATGAATCCCTTTTTCCTGGATGTAGATGATTTTGAAAATATGGTAATCGTCGAGCCGGGAGAATCGTTCGTTGATAATGCCCATAAACTGGCGATGGAGCAAAAAGGAAATATCCATATTTTCTCGGGGTTTCTGGAGGAGCAGGTGCAGAACATTCAATCTCTGGGAATTCATTTTGACTACATTATTCTGAGCTCCGTTTTGCATGAATTGGATGATCCGCAGAAAATGTTACATGCGATTCATCAGTTGTGCGGCAAGGATACGATTGTTCACATTAATGTTCCCAATGCCAATTCCGTACATCGCCTGATTGCAATTGAGATGGGACTGATAGAGGATATACACGAACAAAGTGACCAGATGAAAAAAATGCAGAGACGACGCACATACGATATGGATCTCCTGAAGGAGGAAGTAGAACGGGCAGGGTTTACTATTACAGACAGTGGTTCCTATTTCGTGAAGCCCTTCACGCATCTGCAGATGCAGAAGTGCCTTGACATGGGAATCATTGATGAGAAAGTACTTGTTGGACTGGAGAAGCTGATAAAATATATTCCACAGTTTGGTGCAGGAATATATGTTGATGTGCAAAGGGTATAAAGATGTCAAAGATATCAATTATTGTTCCGATTTATAAAAATGAAGCAAACATAAAACCTTTTTATGAGGATTTTTGTAAAAATATAAAACCGTATATAGAGGATTATGAAATTATTATGGTGCATGATGCTTCTCCGGATAATTCTTGGGAGGTAATGAAAGAGTTGGTTGAAGCAGATAGTCGCGTCAGATTAATTAAGCTTTCCAGAAATTTTGGGGCAATTGCGGCTTCATTTACAGGGATAATGTATGCGACCGGAGATTGTGTGACAGTAAAGGCATGCGACTTACAGGAACCTCCCGAGTTAATCATTGAAATGTATCAAAAATGGAAGAACGGTGCAAAATCTGTTATTGCCATTCGCGAATCGAGAAATGATTCTTGCTTTACGAATTTTTTTTCGAGAATATACTACAAGCTTGTTCAAAAGCTTATCATATCAGATATGCCTAAAGGTGGATTTGATACTTATCTGATTGATAGATCCGTTGCAAAAAGAATTGTTGATATCAATGATCGGAATTCTCCCATCACGTTGCAGGTTCTATGGATGGGATTCGGACCGGAAAAAGTATATTATGAGCGTAGAAAAAGAGAAATCGGTAAGTCAAGTTGGACATTTTCCAAAAAACTAAAATTATTTGTTGATTCGTTTATCGGTTTCTCCTATGTTCCTATTAGGATTGTTTCAGTCATTGGTATTTTCTTCGCATTTTTGGCATTTGCCTGGGGAATATACCTCATCGTTGCGAAGTGCCTGGGGAAAATAAATGTTCAAGGATATACTACAATTATCGTGTTAATACTGTTCTCTTCGGGATTAATAATGTTTACGTTAGGAATGCTGGGCGAGTATATATGGCGTACATTAGATGCGACACGACGTCGACCGATTTCCATCATAGATGATATGGTAAATATGGAGAATGAGAATGAAAGAGATAATAATTATCGGCAATAATGAATTTGCAGAAATTGCGTCTGCATATTTTGAAAAGGATTATGGATATAAGACGGTGGGATTTGCCGTTGAACGAGATTATATTCGGGATGATGAATTGCTGGGGCGTCCGGTTGTTGCATATGAAGATTTGGTGTCTTTGTATCCTCCTGAAAAGTATGCTGTATTTGCGGCTCCGGTATATACCCAATTAAATCGTCTGCGTCAAAGATTTTACGAACAATGTAAAACATGGGGATACGAAATTTTGTCCTATGTCAGTCCGCATGCGTTTGTATGGGATAATGTGGAAATCGGAGAGAATACCTTTATCTTTGAGAATAATGTGGTACAGTATAATGCAAAAATCGGAAATAATGTGATTCTATGGAGTGGGAATCATATTGGACACAGTGCTGTTATTGAGGATAATTGCTTTATTTCTTCCCATGTGGTTATCTCGGGATATACGAGAATTGGAGCAAATTCATTTTTGGGGGTTAATTCTGCCCTCGGAAATAATATTGTTTTTCCCAAAGAATCCATTTTGGCAGCAGGGGCTGTAACTTCAAAGTCTTTTGAGGACAAGGGAAGTATATATGCGGGGAATCCGGCAAAGAAAATAAAAAAAACAGCATATGAGTATTTTGGAGTAGAAGAACATGTGGATTAGAAGAGGAAAAATATGTGGACACGACACATGGGATTTGGAATGGCATAAGCGTAATACGCAGTTGCCGATTCCCTATTTGAAAGATGATAGGACATTAAGACTTTATCTTACATTTTGTGATGCAGAAAACAGAGGAAGACTGGGCTATATTGATGTTAATCCAAACAATCCGTCAGAAATAATAGACTATTCCAAAGAACCTCTTCTTGACTTAGGGAATAGAGGATGTTTTGATGAAAACGGGGTGGTATCTACTGCCATACTTGAAGAAAACGGAAAAATGTATTTATATTATTGTGGATTTCAGAAGCATGTGAATTATCCATATTCGTCATTGGCAGGGGTTGCTGTAAGTACTGATGGAGGAGAATACTTTCGGAGAATACAAGAAACTCCTATGTTAGAGAGAAAAGATGGAGAAATGTTTATTCGAACAGGCGTTGGAATATATAAGTTTGGTGAAGTATATCGTCTGTATTATGCCTCGGGAAATGAGTGGCTCAATTTTGAAGGGAAATTGGTGCCAAAATACAGATTCAAATATATAGACTCAAAATCTCCTGTGAGTTTTACTGGAGAAGCAAAAGATCTGTTTCCTTTGTGCGATGATGAATACGGCATGACGACACCACAAATATTCAGAATAAATGACGGGTATGGTATGATTTATTCGATCCGGTCCGTATCGGATGGTTATAGAATGGGATATGCATTTTCTAGAGATGGGGTTTCATTTATCAGAGAGGATTCAACAATGGATATAATGCGGCCGCAAGGGGAATTTGATTCTGAAATGTACTGTTACGGGAAATGTTTTCAATATGGTGAAAGAACATACCTTTTTTATAGTGGAAATCATTTTGGAATGGATGGAATTGGATGGGCAGAATTTGTGACGTCAAATGAATGATTTATCGAATGGTTGATATATTCAGAGTGAATGCAGGAGTATGGGGTGCCGTACATTGTGATACGGAGCCAAAGGGAGAGAAGTCAGAATGATCGTTGTATATAATGATGCCTATAGAGAGGCTTGGGATGAACTGGTAATGAATGCAAGTTATAACGGAAACTTTCTTCAAACCAGAAGATTTCTGGACTATCATGAAAAAAACAAGTTCATAGATCATTCACTTATGTTTTTTAAGGGAGAGACATTAGCTGCGGTAATGCCGGCAAATGTAAGCAAAAGCGGTAATCGATTGATCTCTCATGCAGGAAGCACGTTTGGTGGATTGGTGATACGTGATATTTTCTGTTCGACCATGAATTATAAATGGATCTTTTCCGATCTGATCAATCATTTTGAGGAACAGGGATACGAGTCTATGGAGTTAAAGATGCCGCATTGGCTGTATCGCCGCCTTGATGAAAGCAATGAATTACTGGATTATTTCTTTCAATTGAACGGATTTGTGTGCCGATCTGAGGTTGGTTTTTTTGTTGATCTGAGTCGCCTCTCTGAGAATTTTGAAACTCAGTTTGATTCATTAAGGAGGAGAAAATTAAAAAAATCATATCAGCAGAATCTTTTATTCAGAGAACTTAAAAGTGATGAGGAAATCAAGAGATTCTATGGTGTATTGGAAGATAATATGTGCAAATTCGATACTGTTCCGGTACATACCTTTGATGAATTGTTGGATTTGAAAAGAAATCGTCTGTCTGACATTGTTTCATTTTATGGTGTTTATCATGAGAATGATCTAATAGCCGGTAGTATGGTTTTTTCGTTCGGAGACAGAAAGGTTTTTCATACCCAGTATTTGGCAAGCAGACATGATTGTTTGGAATATTGTCCAAACGAATATATGTATACCAATTTGATGAGAAGGGCCAAAGATCTGGAATATCGTTTTCTGTCCTTCGGAACATCTACATTGGAACACGGCAACGTTTACAATGAGAGTTTGGGTTTATTTAAAGAAGGTTTTCATACCGATACGTACCTAAATAGGACATACATTTTGAAAAGGGAGATAGAAAGGTAAGGATATATTAAACATGAAAAATGAAAAACTTAATGTGAGCATTCTCGATTTTGGCGCAATCGGCGATGAGAGAGGAATGATTACAATTTGTGAAGGAGAACAGGATATTCCTTTTATTCCCAAGCGCGTATTTTATATTTATAACTCGTTGCCGGATGTTGTGCGTGGCAATCACGCGAATAGATTGACAGATCATGTTTTGATCAATGTCTCCGGTAAATCAAAGGTTCGAATTAAGGACGGGAAGGGGAATGAGATGGTTTATTCCCTGAATCGACCGAATACCGGAATCTATATTCCGCATATGGTTTGGAAAGAAATGTATGATTTCTCCGAAGATTCTGTTCTGTTGTGTCTGGCGAGTGAGCATTATGATCCAAATGAATATATAAGGGATTATGAATTGTTTTTGGAGGAGGTTCAGAAACTTGACAATTCGTCCAAAAGCAAGAAGCAATTGGATTAGCGCGGGACGTTGCTTTGCTTTTTCGTATTCAGCTGGAAAAGCAGGGTGCTGCCGTATCAGATAAGATACAGAATGAAGGGAGTAGCGATTATGAGAATCACCATACTGGGTGCAAATAGTTATATCGCAAGAAATCTGATATTCCTGTTACAGAAGTCCGGGGCTCATACGCTTTACCTGTATGATTACCAGCCGGAACAGTCGGATGGCGCAGCAGGCTATGAGCAATTGGCCATTCTGGATGCGGAACAGGTGAAGGGGATTCACACGGACGTGGATCTCA
>JAEDCX010000068.1 GCA_016293925.1 Lachnospiraceae bacterium
TGATTTTCCGGTGGGCCAATGAGGAAGAGGCACGCAGGAATTCATTTCATACAGAGCCGATCCCCTATGAAGACCATTGTAAGTGGTATCGGGCGAAGATGGGTTCCGACGCAGCCTGCATCTATATCCTCTGTGACGGGGATGCGTGTATCGGGCAGACGAGGATCGACATCGAGGGTGATAGCGCAGTGATTTCTTATTTCGTGGATCCGGTGTACCGGAACCGGGGATATGGGAAAACAATACTGCGGCTGTTACAGGAAACGGTTGCGGCAGAGCACACCGATATTCTGTTTCTGATTGCACGGGTGAAGCCGGACAATATTCCCTCCAGAGCGGTTTTTGAAGCCTTGGGATATGAGATGCGGAAAGCGGACGGAGAGATGATCGAGTATGTGTATCGCCTCTGTCAGGCGTCACCGGGGGATGCTCCATGCGGGAACCTTCGAAAATGATGTTGTACCGTGGAGAATCGTATGGTATCATGATACTGTGCAGGTTGGGGAGGACACCCATAACAAAAAACAATACGCTGCATGTTTCTGTGAGAGGGGGAGACACCCATAACAAAAAACGTAACGGTAACAGATGAAAATGGAACATATGTAGGCACTACTTACCCCAAAAGGGCAAGAGGGCTTGTGAAGAATGGACGGGCGCTTTTCGTGGACGACTGTACCATTCGTTTGTCCGGAAAAACGGAACCGTCCGATGATCATGATAACCAATCGGAGGTAAAACAAATGAATTACATATATTTCAATCCACGGGAATGGTCTTTGGAACAGACACAGTACAATACGCAGTATCAGAACAACGGATTCCGGCAGCAGGGTTCCGGCTGGCAGCCAAACACGGAGCGCAGTTTTATCGATGACTTCGACGGTGATCTGGTGGAGAGCCTGATGTTCGGCGGGTGGAACGATTCTTATGTCAGAGTCGTTTCCGGGTCTCATCCGTTGCCGCCCGATACAGAGCATTGCTTCGTATTCTGGCTCAACGGCGGTGAGAATGATAAGAACTCTGAGATCTGCCAGCTGCAGATTACGTTTTTCGGAAATTCGAGTGACAGCAATACCTACAAGCTGAATCGTAATTATATTAAGCCGAGACTGCACAAGCAGGGCTGGGAGTTGTATGCGATTCCTTTTGTGACGCCTGCTTCCGAGCAGGAGACGGTGGATACCCGCTTCTCTTTTGTGTCGGGGAATGCGCCTATGGCGGTAAAGCCTGCCAAAGAATTATCCTTCTATCAGGATTGGGAGGATGAGCCGGATGAATTCGCCCAATGGCGTCCGCAGCGGCATAACCTGATTTTCGAGGATGGCTGGCCGTCGATCAATATGTACGGCGGTAACAAGTATTCTACCGATATCCTTCGTACGAGACGTGACGGGAATGCAGGCAAACAGCAGAGTGATGTAAGCGGTCATCAGCAGAACCCGGGACAGGGACGTGCAACTGCCTGGCCGGAGGCGGCATTGCTGCAAGAGGCCAGAGAGCGGCAGGAAGAGCTTGGGGAACGGGTCGAAGAGCTTGAGGAACGATACAATGAGCTGCGTGAGCGTTGCGAGGAACTGCAGAGCGAGCATTCATTCAGTGAGGAGATGCGGTCCCGTCTGGAGGATGGCATTGACGATGCTGCGGAGGGAATGCATATCACAGCAGCACTTTCTGCACTGAATATGCAGTTTCAATGTGCGGATGAGATGCTTGCCAATCAATATGTGCCCAGGGAGGCCCTGGAGGGTCTGCTGAACGGTGCACAGGATCAGCTTGACAGCGTAGAAGAGATGCTCGACAATCGGGAAGAGATGCTGGACGATCTGGAGGATATACTGGGCGATCTGGAAGATGAGCTAGAAGAAGCGGAAGAAGACTGATTCCGAAACAGGGATTGAAAGCGCTCCAAGATATTTTTGCAATGAATGTGGCAGGACACTGTATGGTGTCCTGCTTTTTTCAGTTTATAAATTTTTAATCATTTTTATTAGCACTCACTATTGACGAGTGCTAATAATGGTGTTATAACAGAGTCATAACAAAGAAACAAACACCTTCACAACATTTCAGAACTGACTGCAGCGGTTTTGATGAAGTGATCGCATTAGATGAGTTTTAAGGAGGAATGACTTATGTTAGTACCAGGATTTTTTGATGACGCTTTTGTAAACACTGTTTTTGATGATATGTTTTTCGGTCCGTCCAAGAGAACGACCGGCAAGGAGAAGAAACCCTCTGTTGCAATGTCGATGAAAACAGATGTCCAGGAATTTGATGATCACTTTGTAATTGACTATGAGCTTCCGGGATTTGAGAAGTCCGACATTACCGCAGAGTTGAAAGACGGATATCTGATTGTGAAAGCAGAGAAGAATGTAGTGAATGAACCGGAAACGGATGAGAATGCTTCCGAGGAGAACAAGAAGCAGACGACTGCAGTTGGCAGATACATCCGCAGGGAGCGTTACTACGGCGCTTATGAGAGAAGCTTCTATGTAGGCGAGAATCTGACACAGGAGGATATTAAGGCATCCTTTGAGAAGGGCATTCTGAGTATTACCGTACCGAAGAAGGAGACCGTTCCGGAGGTAGAGGAGAAGCATTTCATTGACATCGCATAATGCGATGGCATACAGAGGCGGGGGCCTCCCCGCCAAATAAAATCAAATATTAGAATCATATTTTCTCTCGTTACAGGGAACTGCTCGCCGGAAAGGTGGGCAGTTCCCTGTTTTTGGTGCATCCGGATCCGGATAAACTGTATATGCGGCTGATGATCGCTGCGGTGTGGATTGCAGCGATTCCGATATTAGGCAAATATGTGATTCTGCCGATCTCCGGCGTGACGTTTCTTCTCTTTGGCGGGATTCTGTTTCTGCCGGGAGTGATCTATTTCATCAGTGCACGGGTAGTGCGGAAAGGCGCGGTTTTGGCAGCTGTTCTTTTCCTGCTGTGTACGATATTCGGTCATTCGGACAGCTTCGCATTCTGGAAGCAGGATATCGTGTATGAGGGGGAATCCGTGTACAATTATCTGCAGGTTTCCGAGGATGAGGAGAGTGTGTATCTGTCCACCAATGTGCTGTTCGGTGTCCAGTCCGTTTACATGAAGAATGATACACTGGCGGGGATGTATTATGATTATGCGCTGGCAACGCCGCTGTATGCCGGTTATCGGGGAGCAGGATGAGGCGGAGCTGTTGATTCTCGGAAGGGGAACCGGAACCTATGCCATGCAGTGCAGCCGGTATTATCCCAATATGACTGCGGAGGGCGTGGTGATCGATGAACTGATATCGGATGAGATGGAATATTACAAAGAAATCTACCGGGAACAGGGAATTCGGGGATTATTGGAGAACTTCTGATGCATATAATGGTGTAAATGTGTATCGAGGAATACTGTTATGAATGATCAGAGACTGGAGAATCTGTTGAATCTCAGCCTGGACGCCACCGCAAAGGAACGTGCGGAATCGGAAGCACTGGAGGAAGGATATTCCCCGGCAACGGATACATGGGAATTGATCGTACAGTATCACGGAAATCTGCTGCGATATCAATCGGAGGAGATTCGGATCGAACCTTTGATTGACGGATATGCGATCGTACGGATCAGAGAGCCTTTGATTGAGGCTTTTGCGCGACTGGAAGAAGTGGAATATATTGAAAAACCGAAGAGGCTTGTGTTTGCCACGACAATGGCGGCACGGGCCTCTTGTATATATCAGGTAACGGAGGGGGCCATGCAGCTGACCGGGGAAGGGGTGCTGGTGGCGGTGCTGGATTCCGGTGTGGCGTATTACCGCAGGGAGTTCAGGACCGAGTCGGATCAGTCGAGAATTCTCGCACTGCTGGATCAGATCACCGGGGTGGAGTACAATCGGGAGAAAATCAATGAGGCACTGCGGGCACCCAATGCACAACTGGCACAGCAGATTGTGGCAAGCACGGATCAGACCGGACACGGTACGGCGGTTGCCGGAATTGTGACCCAGATTGCACCGGAATGTGATCTGGTGGTGGTGAAACTGGGGCGGAGCGGAGATTATACCTATCCCAGAACGACGGAGTTGATGCGGGCGTTGAAATTCGCGGTACAGAAGGCATTGTTCTATAACCGGCCCATGGTTATCAATATCAGTCTGGGAAGCAGTTACGGTCCGCATGACGGTACAGGTCTTCTGGAGCGGTATATTGACAGGATTGCACAGATGGGGAAGCTGGTGATCTGTATCGGGAGCGGAAATGAAGGGAGCAATTCCGGGCATTATTACGGACGAATCAACGGCGGAATGAACGGGTATGGGAGGAGGCAGGAGCTGGAATTCTCCGTGGCGCGGTATGAGGGCAGTCTGTCCCTGCAGATCTGGCAGTCCTATCAGGATGTTTACCGTATGACCCTGATATCGCCGGACGGAGTGGAGCATGTTCTGCCGGAATTAGGGAATGCGGCGGTGCGGATTCCGATTACGGGAGCAGATGCGCTGATTTACCTGGGAGAGCCAACACCCTACAGCATGGGGAAGGAAACGTATTTTGACCTGATTCCGACAGATGATTTCCTGCCGAGCGGTATCTGGCGGATCAGGGTGGAGGGACTGGAGGTACGGAACGGTCAGTTCAATGCGTATCTGCCGTCCCAGGAAGCAAGGCAGCCCGGAACACGTTTTATCCGGCCTGCCACAGAGCGGACGCTGACGATTCCGTCTACAGCAGGTGAGGTGATCACGGTGGGAGCATATGATGCCAGAACAGATTCCTATGCGGATTTCTCGGGAAGAGGATATGTGTCGGAACTGGGCGGTGAGATGGTGAGTATGGTGAAGCCGGAGCTGGTGGCACCGGGCGTGAATCTCCGGGTGCTTGCCGGAGAGAGCGGTACCACTGTGGTGTCGGGTACTTCTTTTGCAACGCCTATCGTTGCGGCCGGTGCGGCGTTGCTGATGGAATGGGGAATTACAAAGGGGAATGATCCGTATCTGTACGGAGCCAAGTGTAAGGCATATCTGATCCGGGGAGCCAGGCGGTTTGGCGGATTCAATGTCTGGCCGAATGAACTGGTTGGCTGGGGAGCATTGTGTCTGGCGGATAGTTTTCCGGCGGTGGAGTAAACAGAATACGGAAAAGGAAAAATGGATCATTTTCTTTTTTTGACGGGATGGGGTGTATGATTTTCGACCGCAGTATGGTAAAATGGATACAGAATAGCGGTTCGCATCACGCAGGAGGACGGTTTGCCTATGATAAAGAGAACGAAAAGAAGGGACGGTCATTTCAGAAACAGTCGGTTTTTCCTCATCATGCTGGCAGTGAATCTGACTCTGCTCGCTGTGGAAACGGTTCTTTTCGTGAATTACATGAACAAGAATAAAAGTGAGTATTACAACAGCTCCGTGGAGAAGATCGAGGATAGTGTAGAGGAACTCGTCAGTCAGCTGTCGAATTATTTTTCCATGCAGGATATGGTGATTCACTCCTACGCCACATACATGGAGGCTGAGCAGATGGATGTGGAGAGTGCGGTGGATTACCTGTCTCATTGGACGGCTTTCTACACGGAGATTGATCTGGTGGAAGTGGAGACGTTGAAGGGCGTGAGCATGCAGGGGACGGAGCTGGGCGGCAGGAGAGATATGCAGTATTCATTTGCCGGCAAAGAGGTCGTGGAGGAATTGTGCGACATGTACCGGGGCGTGGATGCGGCGACGGTAATTCCGGAGAGCGGGGTTCATATGACGGATAGCTTCCTGATGGAGGGAGTGGATGAATTTGTATTTGCGATCTATCAGCCGGTGCGATTGGACGACAGGCAGTATGTGTTGATGTTTACGTCGGAGGTATCCAGTCTGCAGTACAGCGGCCTGGATCGGATCAGCCTGGATCAGGAGAGGGGACTTCTGCTGAATGAGGCCGGAGATATCCTGGCAGGCACCATGAAAGGGTTGCCGGAGAACGGGCACTTCAATTATTACGAGATTGTGGAGCAGCATGGAAGACCGGGGAAGAGCGAGGAAGCAAGGCGGGATGTAGCTGCCAATGAATACGGACGGTACGAAGGCTTTGCGGGAGACCTGGGCAATTTTGTCAGTGTATACAGGCATATCCCCGGTACCAGAAATTGGGTATACATCTACCGGGAGAGCCGGGAGAAACTGATCAGCGCCAACGGGGCGTTTCGACAGTCGATTCTGATTATCCAGGTGCTGGTGTTCTGGTTGCTGGTAGATGTCTGCGGGTATTATCTGTATAACCGGGTTCTGAAACGTCTGATCGTACAGGTGGATGAGCGGAACCGGGAACTGCAGGTGGCCAATCAGGCCAAAAACATATTTATTTCCAATATATCCCATGAGATCAGAACGCCCATCAATGCCGTGCTCGGAATGAATGAGATGATTCTGCGGGAGGCGGAGGATCCGGCGATCCGAAGTTACAGTGCGGATATCAAAAAGGCGGGGAAATTACTGCTGGGAACGGTGAACGATATCCTGGATTATTCCAAGATCGGCTCGGGGAAGATGAAGATTATCCCCCAGGATTATCATGTGGGTGAGATGGTGCTGGAACTGTGGAGCATGATTTCTGTAAAAGCCCGGGAGAAGCAGCTGACATTCAATCTGAACCTGAATCCACGGATTCCCAGAATTCTGCGGGGAGATGAACTGCGGATTAAACAGGTGATCCTGAATCTGCTCACCAATGCGGTGAAATATACGGAGAAAGGGTACATATCCCTGAATGTGGATTATGAGGAACAGGGCGGCGGAGATGTGGATCTGCTGGTCTGTGTCAAGGATACCGGCATCGGGATCCGCAAAGAGGATATGGAGAAGCTGTTTACTGCATTTGAACGGCTGGATGAGCAGAAGAACCGGGGAATCGAAGGAACCGGTCTGGGGATGAGTATTGTGACCAGACTATTGACCCAGATGGACAGCCGGTTGGAGGTAGAGAGTGAATATGGGCACGGATCGGAATTCTCGTTCCGACTGCCCCAGCATGTTACAGATGAAACTCCGGTGGGCAGCCTGGATGAGATCCACAGGCAGATGCAGGCGAAGGAGGAGAAGAATACCACCGGGCTGCAGCATTGTAACGCCAGGATTCTGGCGGTGGATGATATCAGAACCAATCTGGTGGTATTGCAGGGACTTCTGAAAGGAAGCGGCATCACGGTGGATACGGCGGAGAGCGGCGAGGAATGTCTCAGGCTGCTTGCAGAGAATACATACGATCTTATTTTCCTGGATCACAGGATGCCGAATATGGATGGTATGGAGACGCTGGAGCGAATCCGGCAGATGCAGTGTGTGGATCCGTCAATTCCGGTGATTGCACTGACGGCCAATGTGGATTCCGACTCGCGTGAGATGTATCTGGAGCATGGCTTCACGGATTTTCTGTCCAAACCCCTTACATGGGATATGCTGGAAAAACGATTGCTGCAATATCTGCCACAGAAGAAAACGGAACGGGGAGAATGATGAAACAGACCTTACAGTATGTAGACAATTATGATGCAGAAGACGTATACCGGGCGGTTTGCCGTAGTTTTGAAGCACTGGATATTGCCTCGGACCTGCGTCCCGGAATGAAAGTTGCGATCAAACCGAATCTGATTATTGCCAAGGGTCCGGAGGCGGTGGCAACGACGCATCCGGAGGTGATCCGGGCAGTGGGACGGTGGCTTACGGAACAGGGGGTTACCGATATTACGCTGGCGGAGAGTTCCGGAGGACTCTACAATGCGGAATACATGAAACGGATTTATCGCGCCACGGGCGTGGAGTCGGTAAAAGAGTACATGAAGCTGAATATGGATTTCTCCGCGCGGAATGTGGAGTGCCGGGAAGGATTCGCTAATCACTCCTTTCACCTGATTACGCCGATTGTGGAAGCGGATTACATCATCAATATCTGCAAACTGAAGACCCATTCCATGACCGGATATTCCGGAGGAATCAAGAATCTGTTCGGTACGATTCCGGGTCTGGAGAAACCGCAGATGCACTATCGCTGGCCGGAGATTGAGGATTTCTCCAACATGCTGCTGGAACTGGCGCAGACCGTGAATCCGCAGGTGACGGTGATTGATGCGATTGATGCGATGGAAGGAGACGGTCCCACGGGAGGAACCTGCCATCCCCTGCACATGCTTCTGGCGTCCAGGGACTGCTATACACAGGACTATTTTGCCGCGGGGCTGATGGGGATCAAACCGGAAGAGATTGTGATGATCCGGCAGGCAGTGGAGAGAGGACTGGCGAAGCCGGAGGAGATGGAACTGGTGGGAGATCCGGTGCCGGAGGGCTTGACGCCCTTTGTGAAGCCGCGGACCATCGGGCTGGATTTTGTGGACAGTGTACCGAGAATCTTCCGAAGACCCTTTCAGTGGGTTGCAAAGCATTTCCTGCGCTCCTATCCACAGCTGATTCCGGAGAAATGCGTGGGCTGCGGAAAGTGTGCGGAGAGCTGTCCGGCGCATGTCATTGAGATCAGAAACCGGAAAGCCCGGTTCGGCCGCAGGAAATGTATCTCCTGCTTCTGTTGCCAGGAGATGTGTCCGATGAAGGCCATCACGGTGAAAAAAGCATTCATGAAGAAGAAATAGAGCATTCATGAAGCAAAAGAGAATATAGAGATTGACGCGGTTTCTGACAGAATTCCATGCCTCATCGGGATTCCGGAAACAACAGCGGATTGCTGGCCATGACGGAGGTTTTTGGATGTCTTTGTGACATGGAAAATTCTTACGATTATGGCTTTTCTTTTTGGTCTTTTGGTGATATAGTGGTGATTACCCTCTCGCCTTTTCGGGGAGAGGCAAATCGGAAGAGCCGCATACGGCAGAAAGGGGAAACATGAGCAAACTACCCGGTATTACAAGACAGGATGAAGAACAACACCTGAAACGGATGATTCACATTGCCGAACAGAATCTTGCGAGAACGCAGGGAGATGTGCAGGCTCTGGCAGAGGAACTGAAGAATCTGCTGGAGATCTATGACAATGATGATCGGGAAGGTCTGGCACAGTGGTTCAATACCGATGCCAGGTATCAGGAGATGAGCCGAGATCTGAAGCGTATGGAACGGACCCGTAAGAAGCCATATTTCGGACGGATCGATTTCACGGATGCAGATGGGGCACAGGAAGAAGCCTACTATATCGGACGCGCTGTGATTGCCGAGGATGCATCCAAGCCGGATGTCATTGACTGGAGAGCACCGATCGCCAGCGTGTATTACGAGAAGTCACTGGGCAAGTGTAAGTATTCCGTAAAGGGGGAGGGAAGTTATGAGATTGACCTGACCCGCAAGAGAACCTATGAGATTGAGAACGACGAACTGAAGGATTTCTACGATTCGGATGTGGTGGCGAATGATGAACTGCTGACCAGATATCTGGCCAAGAACAAAAGAGCAGTGCTCAGCGAGATCATCGCAACGATTCAGCAGGAGCAGAATGAGATCATCCGTATGACACCGAAACACAATGTGGTCGTGCAGGGGGTGGCCGGTTCCGGGAAAACCACCGTTGCGATGCACAGAATCTCCTATATTCTCTACAATTACGAACTGGAATTCAAGCCGAAGGATTTCTATATCATCGGCAGTAACCGGATTCTGTTGAATTATATTACCGGAGTGCTGCCGGATCTGGATGTCTACGGCGTATCCCAGATGGTTATGGAGCAGTTGTTTGTGCGGCTTCTCTACGAAGACTGGGACAAGCGTTACGAGATCGTCCCGGTGGACAAACAGGACAGCAGGGAAGCTGTAAAGGGAACCTATGGGTGGTTCCGTGATCTGGAACGGTTCTGTATTCGATATGAGTGGGATCATCTGCCGCATGAGGATGTCGTGGCAGAGAAAACAGGGCATGTGCTGATGAGTGCATCCTATATTGAGAAACTGTTTCAGGCGTCCGTGGAGTTATCTTTTAACGATCTGAAGAAGCGATTGAATGAGTATGTGACTGCGAAACTGGAGAATGAGATCTATGGAAGGGATTTTACCTACAGTGCGGAAGACAAAAAAGCACTGATGCGTAAGTATGGTGCTTATTTCGGCAGGGAGGAGTTCAAGGATGATATTTTCCGGCTGTATCGGGAATTCCTGCAGGAGCAGGAGCTGGCGGGGAAACCGGTACGCATTCCGGAATCCTGCTTTGATGTCTATGATCTTGCGGCGCTTGCCTATCTCTATAAGAAACTGAAGGAGACGGAAGTGATTCAGGAGGCAAGTCATGTGGTCATCGACGAAGCCCAGGATTACGGCATGATGGTGTATGGGTGTCTTCATTACTGTCTCAGTAAGTGTACCTATACCATCATGGGGGATGTGTCCCAGAACATTTCCTTTGAATACGGTCTGACGGACTGGGAGGAATTGAAACAATTGATGCTGCCGGATCCCTATGACTTCTTCGGACTGCTACGCAAGAGCTACCGGAATACGGTAGAGATTTCGGAATATGCCACGAATATCCTGCAGCACGGTGATTTTCCGGTGTACCCGGTGGAACCGATCATCCGGCATGGAGAGGAAGTCCGGACGGTTGCCTGCCGGAATTACGGGGAACTGGTGTACACTGCAGAACAGACAATTGACGGATGGATACGGAAGGGGCATGAAACCATAGCGGTAATCTGCAAGGATGCGGCAGAAGCACAGCGGGTCGGAGAGAGTCTCGGCAGCAGGATGACGGTCGTGGATTTTGGAGATGAGAATGCAGAGTTTACGCAGGGTGTGATGGTTCTGCCGATTGAATTTGCCAAAGGTCTGGAGTTCGACGCGGTGCTGCTGTTCGATACCTCCGAGGAGAATTATCCGAACTGCTCCGGCAATGTGAAACTGTTATATGTTGCGGCTACCCGTGCACTGCATGAACTGGTGGTTCTCTACAGCGGAACCCAGACCCGGTTGATTACGGAGCAACTCTCGGAGGAGAAGAAGCTGCGATCCCTGGTGGGCAGAACCAGACCGAAGGCGAAACTGAAACAGGAGGAACCGGAGAGAACCAAAGCGGAGATTATGGCGGAGCAGGCTGCGGAGGGTCATGTGGAGATGGCTGTCCGGGAGATGTTCGGGCCGAGGCGGATCGAAGCGGTGAAGCCGGTTGCAACGGTGAAGAAGCCTATGGCGGCGGCCAAGGTAAAGTTTGAAAAAGAGCAGAAGGCGGAGGAGCAGAAGACGGAATTCATGGATATGCCGGGCAGTACCAGTCTGCGTCCGCTGGGACATGGCAAGATCGATACTGCAGTGAAATGGGTGATGCCGGGAAAACACTATGTGGATCTGACCAGTGCGTACGGCTTGCTCCGGATTACGCCGGTGGCAGCAGATATGGTTCGCGTCAGTTTTATGCGGGGAAGAGTCGTGACACTGCCGGAGTGTTCCCCGGAGATTCCTGCCGGTGATGTGTCCTGGAACTACCGGGATCTGCGGGATGCGGTGGAGATCACAACTGAAAAGGTGTTGGTTCGTGTGGACAAGAAATCCGGCGCGGTTCAGTTCTATACGCCGAAAGGACAGCTTCTGTTGCGGGAGAGTCTGAAACTCCCGAGACAGACAGAGAGCGGTGCAAGGAAGCTGTGCTGGACATATTTCGACTGGCAGAAGGCGGAGAAACTGAAGGCAAGGGATGCGGATCCGGAGCAGTTCCGGGAGATCGGACTATCTGCCAGATATGTATCCCACGGACCGGAAGCGTCTCTTCTGCCCTGCATCCGCAGTGACTTCGGCTATCAGCTTCTGGTGGAGACCAAGGTTCCCGTTCTGTGCTGCAATGTGGCTGCCTACGGACCGTACCTGCATTGCGAGGGAACGGATCTGATCGATTATTATTTCCAGGTTTCAACGAGTTTGGAACGGTAGAATCCGGATGATTTTACAGAAGAGAGAAGGTTAGTGAAATGATAGGAGTAGGAACATTGATCAATACAGCCGCAGTTATTGTGGGCGGTCTAATTGGCCTTTTGCTGAAAAACGGTCTGAAGGAGGACCTACAGAAATCCCTGCAGAAGGCCTGCGGAATTGCAACGATCTTCATAGGGGCGTCTGGAACCCTTGGGAAGATGTTTGTGATCCGGGATGAGGGCATAGAGACGAAGGGAAGCATGCTGTTGATATTCAGTCTGGTAATCGGCATTGCCATCGGGGAACTGCTGCGGCTGGAGAGCCGGATGGACAATCTCGGGGAGAAGATCAAGCGTCTGGTGCGCCGGGAGAATGATAACCGGTTCGTGGACTCTTTTGTGAATGTTTCCCTGATTATCTGTGTGGGTGCCATGGCGATTGTGGGATCTATTCAGGACGGAATGAGCGGAGACTATTCTATGCTGGCGGCAAAGTCGATATTGGACTTCGTTATTGTTATGGTGTTTGCTTCTTCCGGCGGAGTGGGAAGTGTGTTCGCAGCGGTTCCTCTTTTCCTGTATCAGGGAGCAATTACCCTTGCGGCCGCAGTGGGTGGTTCTTTCATCAGTGAAACGATCATCAATGACCTGTCCTTTGTGGGTTCTGCGCTGATCTTCTGCGTGGGTCTGAATCTGGCGGTCGGGAAAAAGATTCCTGTGGGAAATCTTCTGCCTGCATTGGTGGTGCCTGTGGCATATCGGCTGATCCTGATGATTCCGTGGGTACAAAACATACAGTTCTGAAACGGTTAGACCGTCGGGCGTTCTTCGGAGATGTCTTCTGGTGCTGACCTGTCTGGTGCTGAGCCTGATATACGGGCTGGATCGGCGGTGCCTTGCGGCCATTTCAGGCGCGGCGCTGGGCATTCTGGTCACTGCGGTACTGGGCTACTTTTTTACCGATCTGTTTCAGAT
>JAEDCX010000069.1 GCA_016293925.1 Lachnospiraceae bacterium
TCACACGCGACTTACTCATAATAGCAACTAAGATTGCGAATGTCAACTGTTTTTTCGGGAAATTTTTTAATTTTTTAAGCCCGTATTGTCTATTCCCGGAACAACCACAATATATTGTATTTCTGTCCTGTGAACATACCATTTTGCCCGTTTCCGGCATCCGTGCATCAGAACATTCTCCGCAGCGGATTGTATCGGAACATCAGGTCCGTAAACTTGTTGTCTGCAATCATCTCAAAGGTTTTGAACTGCTCATTGGATAACTGATACTTCTCCAGGATGATATATGCCACCCAGACCAGAAGCAACCCCTCCGCAATTCCGATCAGCATACCGAATGTCCGGTTGATCCCGTTCAGAACGGGTAATTTGGCGAAAAACTTGATCAGACCCAGCAACACCTTTACCAGCTGTACGAACACGATGAAGAGTAACAGGAACATGCCTGCCATGATAGCGGCTCCAAACTTCTCTTCCAGAGCATTGCCCACCAGGAACATAATCAGCGCAACGCCTGCAACCCCCAGTGCAATGGATATGACCGTTGCGATCTCTCCGACGATTCCTTTGAACCAGCCGCGCAGAAGACCGAACGCCAATACTGCTACAGTACCGATTAACATATAATTCATGTGTTTCTCTCCTTTATTTCAATTGAAGTACTTCAATGTTATCCTTTGATACAATTGTAATGGAATTCTTGGAATTCAACATAGCCAGTGAAACATTGATGTCGAAAAATCCCTGAAATATCTTCTGGCCGGATACGGAATAGACGGCACATTCCGCATTGTTATACACCAGACAGTACCCACCCCGGAATACGATCTCATCATACTGAATATCAATCTGAAAGGATCCTTTCCGTCCGTTGATCGAATAGACATCCACCTGGTATCTGTGGTCGGAAGTCTCGCTGTCACTGACCAGTGCTACATAACTGTCGCTGTAATAGTAATTCCGAATCTCCCGCTCCAGCGGAATCTCTTTGCAGGTCTTGGGTATCTCTTTTCCGGAATAGAACACCAGCCGATCCGGGGACAAGGAGAAGCTGTTCTTATCATTCATGTATTTCAGACAGCCGATGACTTCTCCCGAATAATCGTACCCGCTCACATACTGATCATTGAAATTCCTGCCCACGGATCCGAAATTATAGAAAGCCACGCGGGACATGTAGCCTTCCCGGCTGACCGCTTCTTCAATATATAGATATTCCACGGCAATCAATTTCCCTTGATCGGAGACCGAGATGTCAAAAGGATACCCGGAATCCTTCATCGTTACGTGAAAATATCCTACCTGTTCACCGGACCTGGAATATACATAAATCGCCTGACCGGATGTGTTTCCTGTAATGACGGCAACATATCCGTTGGCCGAGATACTGAATCGCCGGATCGGCATCGGTACGGCAATCTCTCCCTGTTTACCGGACTTGTTCATGACATACAATGTATCCCCGTTATAGTCCCCGATCGCAACGTATTCTCCCCGGATATCAACCAGCGGATTCTGCATCTGATATGTAATATTCCAAATCTGGCTTCCGTTGGTGTCCATGCAACTGGCTCCGTCGACACTGTAGGTAAGAACGGAACCGGCATAGGCCATACATCCGGCATCTGCGGACACGCTTCGATCTACGGATTTCTTTACTTTATAGGTAGTGTACTTCTTCGTGTCCCCGGTTACCTTAATCGCCACGATCACAACAATCAAAAGAACAATTCCCAGCCCGAAATACAGTGCCTTGCGAATCTTATGGCGTCTGATAGACTCCTCATAGCGGGAACGATGCCTTTCTCTGTTCTCTCTGTCATTGGTATCTGTTTTTCTAGTCGGTGCCATAGCACTCCTCCCTGATTCATCAGTAGTATATCATAGAAGTATCACGGAAGCAAAATCTTTTGACCAATATATATTTTGTCCCCATTCTCAATATGATTATAATCACAGATCATCTGTACATGCGTCTCGTCACCGTAATATCTGCGGCTCAGTCCCACCAGCGTATCTCCGGACTGAATGATATATGTCAATGCTTTGCTCCCGCCTCCTGTTTCCACCGATTCCGAGATATTTTCAATATCCACCTGCTGCGGTTTGTCTTCCACATTCGCTGTGCCGATTTCATCCGTACTCTGTTTTCCCGTATTCGACGCCTGCACGTCTTCTCCCGTTCCCTGGTTTCCGGTGTGTGATGCCTGATCTGTCTCTGCCGTTCCCTGACTCCCGGAAGCCGCGTCCGATCCAGCCCCTCCTGCATCCCGATCTCCCGTGCGCTGCTCTTCCGGGCGTATCGCCTGATCCGTCTCCGTCGTTCCCTGTCCTGTCATCCCTTCCTGCTGCCCCGTTGCAGCCTGTCCATCCGCAGATACACGATCTGCACCCGGTGTCCCCCATGGATTCGTCTGATCCCCCGACTGTGCATCCATCCGATAGCCGATATCAGAAACATCCTCCGTTTCCACACGAAGGGAATCCTGCGCATCTGAACCGGAAACATGAATACTCTCTCCCGCACTCTGAATCTTATCATCGATGAAAAGAGCAACCTGATCGATCGTATCCTCCATCCCGTTCAGCCGTTCGTAATTGTTGATGGAAACAATGGCCATAACCAGAACGGCAATCACCGCCACCATGCCCAATGCATAGGAACCGGAATTCTTCTTATCCTGCTCCGCGCTCTTATGCAACGCACTCCGGAACTGCCCTGTAGACCATTCCCTGGGTGCCGCATTTCCTCCAACGGAAACCTCCTTCCCATACTGCTCCGGCTCCCATTCCGACAGCAGACGCTGCATCGGATCATTGCGATCATAATAAATATAGTATCCGGAACAGGCACGTCTGGAAACCTCACCGCAGATATAGAACCTGTCCACACAATTAAATCGGTCCATCTCCAGGAACAGACGACCCGCCCAGTCTCTGTCCTTCAAAATCGTTTCGTCAATGTATTCCTCCGTCAGCCTTCCAAGCTCGCCCTTTACAATTCCCCAGCCAATCACCTGCTGATCATTAAAGTATTCCTCTTTTACCCGCTCAAAATGCTCTTTTTCTTCATCATTCAGACAATTTTCCTTCATTGTCTCGTACTCGCCTTCAGAGCATGCCGCGCCTCTGACGAAAAAGTATGTTCCGTCATGACGTTCTTCCACCGTGCCCAGCAGGAGCACGCTTCTGGATTTTTCCCGGGTATGATTGGAAATCCTGTTCAAATATGTAGAAACATAGTCCTCCATATAGATTTTGTACCCATCCTGAATCTGCCCGATCTGCCGTATATTACACGGAATATTGATCTCTTCTGTATCCGTTAGTTTACCGATCAATGGAAACACCCCTTCCTTTTCCTTTAGAGGGAGCATAACACAGCAGAAAAAGAGAATTTGCCGAAAACACGCCTGTGAATACACATTTCACTCGACTTTTTCCGCACCGCAAAGAAAGACCACCGGAAATATTCCGATGGTCTCCTGAAAGATGATCTGTCAAAAAAGATTAATAAATAAATCGGTAAATGGTTACTGAATTATACTCTCTGTTCGGACCAAATACACAGGACGGAAACTGTGGATGGTTGGCAGAGTCCGGGAAATACTGTGTCTCCAGACACAAACCGGTACGCTTCCCATACCGTCTGCCTTCTTTTCCTTTCTGTGCTTTGGTGGAATTCCCGGCATAGAACTGGACACCCGGAAGATCCGTATAGACCTCCATGCTCCTGCCTGCCGCCTCATCATCCACACGGGCAATGAGATGAACCGTTCCGTCATAGTCATCAATGACCCAGTTCTGATCATATCCGCCTGTATACTTCAGCGTAGGGTAATCTGCATCGATCTCATCACCGATTCGCTTGGATACGGTGAAATCAAGTGGGGTACCTTTGACAGGAACAATCTCCCCTGTGGGAATTGCACCCGGGACAATCTCCGTATAATGGCTGGCATTCAGCCACAACTTCTCATCCAGAATGGTTCCCGAACCATGACCGCTCAGATTAAAATAAGAATGATTGGTCAGGTTAATAATCGTATTCTTATCGCTGGACGCATGATAGGACAGCTCCAGCTCGTCATCATTGGTCAGTGTATATGTAACGCTTGTCACGGTGTTCCCCGGAAATCCAAGATCGCCGTCTTCCTTCTTCACGGTAAACGTAACGGAATGATCCCCCACAGCCGCATCCCATACCCGCTTCTGGAAGGCATTGTGAAAATCCGTGTGCAGATTGTTCTTACCGTCATTCACCGGAAGCTGATAGGTCACACCGTCAAGGGTATATTGCGCACCGCCGATCCGGTTGGCATTCGGCCCGATGGTAGCGCCGAAATGAGAACCATTGTCGAAGTAGGGTTCCAGCGTATCATACCCCTCTACCACATCCGTGTAACTACCGTCTTTGTTCGGAAGATACAGACGAACCAGAATCGCTCCGAAATCCGTTACCTGTGCTTTCATGCCCCTTTTGTTGGTGAGCGTATAAAGTGATACCTCACGTCCGTCCCTGGTCTTTCCGAAAAATTCTTTCTCTACCGCCATGTTTCTATTCTCCTCTACAGTTCTATTCTTCCTTCCAACGCACGAAGCAGCGTCACCTCGTCGATGTATTCCAGATCTCCTCCCACCGGCACACCGCTGGCAATCCGGGTTACCTTGACTCCCGTGGGCTTGATCAGTTTACTGATATACATTGCCGTGGTCTCACCCTCCAGACTGGAATTGGTGGCAATGATGACCTCATCCACATCACCGTGCAGACGCTCCATCAGTTCTTTCAGCTTAATATCGTTGGGACCGATTCCCAACATCGGTGAGATTGCACCATGAAGCACATGATAGACTCCCTCAAACCGTCCTGTCTTCTCGTATGCCGCCAGATCCCTGGTGTTCTCCACCACCATAATCAAACGATGATTCCTGTTCCCATTGGCGCAGATCGGACATTCCTCCTGGTCCGTCAATGTACAACAGGTCTTGCAATAGCGTACATTCCGTTTCGCATCCACAATGGTCTGTGCAAACCGGTTGACCCGCTCCTCAGACATATTCAGGAAATGAAATGCCAGACGTTGTGCGGATTTGTTGCCGATACCGGGCAGCGCGGCAAGCTCCTCAATTAACCTGTTTATGTGTCCGCTATACATATCCATCAGAACGGAAATCCTCCAAGACCGCCGGTCATACTGCCCATCATTGCTGCGCTTGCTTCATCCGCCATTCTCATTGCTTCATTGGTTGCCGCCATAATCAGATCCTGCAGCATCTCAATATCATCCGGATCAACCACCTCCGGTGATAAAATAACCTTTGTGACTTCTTTTTTGCCCGTTACGGTTACTTCCACCGCTCCGCCGCCGGCTTTCGCAGTGAACTCCTTCGTCTCCAGTTCCTTCTGGCTCTCTTCCATCTGACGCTGCATTCTCTGTGCCTGCTTCATCAGATTATTCATGTTGCCCGGCATACCTCCCGGAAATCCGCCTCTCTTTGCCATATCATTCATCCTCCATTTATCGCTAAAAATCGTCGGCTTCACTATTATCTGTTTCGATCTCCATGTGGATTACTTGGGTCAGATCCACATAGGAACGCTCAAAATTCTCAGTGACACTGATTTTCTGTATCTCTACGCTGACATTCTTGCCAATGGCCTGTGACAGCACGTTTTCGATCTCTTCTTTCTTATCGGGAGTGCTCACCCCATCATAACACAAACCCTCCGGAACCACGATCATCAGGCGGTTGTCACCGGCAAGGCTGAGTCTGGCATCCTTCAGATACGCCTTCAGCGGGAAGCCGAATTCCTCCTGAAGCTGACGCCACTGCCTGACCAGCTGCTGCACATCCTCCGGAACGGCACGATCCAGTTCTTTTCTTACAAAAGGAGCAGACGGCTGGACGGTCACCTGCTGCATCACGGTTCCTCCCGCAGGTACAAACCCCTGTTCCATTCTTCTCTCCAGATCCCGCAGACGTTCCTCGATTCCCGCATCTGCCTGATGCATCGGCGGCTGGCATAATCTGACAACCTCCACCTCCAGCAGAATTCTCTTGGAGACTGCTTTTTTCATCCGATCCAGCAATTCCGCAAAAACCCGGATATATCGCATGATCGTATCCGCATCCAGCATCCCGGCCTCTTCCGTCAGCCGCCGGAGATTATCGGAAGACATATCAATAATCCCTTCCACAGACTCGGAAGTGTTCGCCAACATCAGATTCCGCAGATACCACACGAAATCGGTCACAAACTGCACCAGTTCCCGGCCCTGAATCATGATCTCGTCGATCAGGGCGATACAGTCCGTCACGTTTCCATCCATGATTCCGCGAAGCAGGCGGGAGAATACCTCCGTATCCACCGCCCCCAGGACATCCAGAACATTGTCATAGGTCAGTGTTTCCCCATAATGAAACGCAAGACACTGATCCAGCAGACTTAAGGAATCCCGCATGGAGCCGTCCCCGGCCTTGGCAATATATGCAAGGGCTCTCTGTTCCACGCTGTAACCTTCCCGATTCATCAGATCCTGTAATCTTGCCACAATGGTTTCATTGGAGATTCTCTTGAAATCATACCGCTGGCATCTGGACAGAATGGTAATCGGTATTTTCTGGGACTCGGTGGTTGCAAGAATAAAAATCACATAGGACGGCGGCTCTTCCAGGGTTTTCAGCAGCGCATTGAAAGCACCCACCGATAACATATGGACCTCATCAATAATGTATACTTTTTTCTTACCCTCCGCGGGAGAGTAGGAAACCTCTTCCACAATCTGACGGATATTATCTACGCCGTTGTTGCTGGCTGCATCGATCTCGATCACATTCATGCTGGCACCCGCCGCAATGGCTTTGCAGGACGGACACTCTCCGCAGGGATTCCCGTTCACGGGCTGCTCGCAATTCACAGCCCTGGCCAGAATCTTGGCAATGGTCGTCTTGCCGGTTCCCCGGGTACCGCAAAAAAGATAGGCATGTCCTACCCTGTCCGACATAATCTGATTCTTCAGCGTCGTTACGATATGATCCTGTCCCTTCACATCCTCAAAGGTAACCGGGCGGAATTTACGATAAAGAGCCATGTACGACATGCGCTATTCTCCTGTTGCCTGTTTCATTACAATCTCATCAATCGCCAAAGCTGATTCCAAGCGCCTTGGCTTCCTGCACAATGCTGGCATCCGGTGAAACGGATTTCAGTTTACCTGCCACATCCTCCAGCGGAACCCGAACCACTTCTCGGTTGCGGTAACCAACCATGAAACCATACTGTCCTTCCAGAATCAATCTGCCTGCCTCCGAACCGAGACGGGATGCAAACACCCGGTCATACGGGCAGGGACTTCCGCCTCTCTGCATATGTCCCGGAACGGTTACCCGAACCTCCATGCCGGTTTTTTCCTGGATTTTCGCAGCCACCTCGTAGGAAACACTGGGATACGGATTGTTCTTCTGTTTCTCCCGGTATTCTTTTTTGCTGAGTGCAGCGTCTTCCTTGGAGATCGCACCCTCGGCCACGGCAAGGATCGTGAAACGGCTGCCTCTGTCTGCCCGCTTCTGAATCGCTTCCGTAATCTTATCAATATCGTAAGGGATCTCGGGAATCAGGATCACATCGGCACCGCCTGCCATACCGGCATTCAGTGTAAGCCATCCCACCTTATGTCCCATCACTTCCACAATGAATACTCTTCCGTGGGATTCTGCCGTGGTATGGATACAGTCAATGGCATTGGTGGCGATATCCACCGCACTCTGAAATCCGAAGGTCATATCTGTTCCCCACAGATCATTGTCAATGGTCTTCGGAAGGGTGATGATATTCAGTCCCTCTTCCCGGAGCAGATTCGCTGTCTTGTGTGTTCCGTTCCCCCCCAGGATCACAAGGCAATCCAGCTGAAGCTTATAATAATTCTGCTTCATGGCTTCTACCTTGTCCAATCCGTTGGCGTCCGGCTCACGTATCGTCTTAAAAGGAACTCTGGAGCTGCCCAGAATCGTTCCGCCCTTGGTCAGAATTCCGGAGAAATCCGAGCTTGTCAGCATCTTGAACTTACCATAGATCAAACCCTTATAGCCTTCCAGAAATCCGTAGATCTCCACATCATCGGAACAATTCATGATTGTTTTTACAACGCCGCGCATCGCAGCATTCAGCGCCTGGCAATCCCCACCGCTGGTCAACATACCGACTCTTCTCACAAGCAGCACCTCTTCCTATTTTATTCGTTTGTTATATAGCAGAACCACGTTCCTATTATAGCCTATTTTATCCAATGATACAACAAAAATAACGATTCCCGGTGCTTCGGAAAAAAGCATTTTTATTCCCTTAGCGATTGACGACGATTGCCTGTATGCGTATAATAAGAACTGCATGACAGCACCCGGTATACGGAGATGTACCCAAGTGGCTGAAGGGTCCGCACTCGAAATGCGGTAGGTCGGGCAACCGGCGCAAGGGTTCAAATCCCTTCATCTCCGCTCTTTTCATTGACATTCCATATCCTATCCTTTACAATAGGGTGCATATATTTATGCTTGAATTCATGTTTGATAAGAAGCTCTGGCAGCCGCCCTTTTTAGGTGGCGTTGACACTTGGGTCTTGCGCGACGGGTGCCTGTGAACCGTGTCAGGTCGGGAACGAAGCAGCACTAAACAGGATTTCCCGGGTGTTGCAAGGTCGCCTGGGTAGAGTTAACCGGAAAGGTAACGTGCCAGGGTTTCTTATCGGACATGAATTTTTTTCTCCAATTGATTCCGGATACGCAGATCCTTGAAGAAATTCGTCAGTATTGCGGAACACTCCTCCTGCAGAACATCCCTGGTAACATTTACCTGATGATTGAATTCCGGCATATTCAGGATATTCAGAATGGAACCGGCACAACCGGCCTTCGGATTCATACATCCCATCACCACCTCCGGAATTCTGGCCTGAACGATGGCTCCGGCGCACATCTGACAAGGTTCCAGGGTAACATACAGCGTGCACTCCTCCAGACGCCAGTCCCCCATTACCTTGCTTGCCTTCCGGATCGCGGTAATCTCCGCATGAGCCAGAGTGTTTTTGTCGGTGTTCCGACGATTATAGCCACGGCCGATGATCTTATCCCGGTATACAATCACGCATCCGATCGGCACCTCCCCCAGCTCACAGGCTTTTCTCGCCTCCCGCAACGCGGCACGCATGTATTTTCGGTTTCTCTGATCGATCTCTTTCTGTAATTGCTCTTTTTGTGTCAGTTCTTCTTTCTTTGCCATATTCCTACCTGTTTTTCCCGGTTTCCTTGTTTTTTCCGATCTGGAAAACTATAATGATAGCATAACATTTTTATACAGAGGTGACAATCTCTATGGACATTCACGGATTGAACAAAACAACACTGCTGGATTATCCCGGCCAGGTGGCTGCCTGCATTTTCACCGGCGGCTGCAATCTCCGCTGCCCTTTCTGCCAGAACGGCGGATTAGTCGCTCACCCCCAGGAAGAGCCGGTAATATCTGAGGATGAGTTTTTCGCTTTTCTGCGCAAACGGGCAGACGTTCTCACAGGAGTATGCATCTCCGGAGGGGAGCCCACCCTGCAGCCGGATCTCAGACCTTTCCTCATGCGGATCCGGGAACTCGGTTACCACATCAAACTGGACAGCAACGGCTATCGCCCGGACATACTCATTCCGCTGATCGAAGATGGTCTGGTGGACTATGTGGCAATGGATATCAAATCCAGCCCTGCCCGATATGCGGCAGTATCCGGCGTTGACCATATGGATCTCTCCAGAATCCAGCAGTCCGTCTATTTTCTGATGCAGAATCATATTCCCTATGAATTCCGTACCACCGTGGTCCGGGAGCTTCATTCCCCGGAGGATTTCGTACAGATCGGCGAATGGCTGGCCGGGTGCAGCGCCTACTACCTGCAGTCCTACCGGGATTCCGAAAACGTGCTGGTACCGGGATACACCGCCTGCACTGCCGAGGAATTGCGGGAATATCTTGAGATTCTCAAGCCCACCATTCCCAATGCAGCCCTGCGCGGCATCGACTGATTGCGCTGTTCCGCTGCCCGCGCCGCCGGAATCCGGATGAAAGCATACCCTTTTCACACTATAGGAACCGGATAGAGGCATATTGGGACTTCCCCCCACATAGAATGATATGCGGTACCGGATATACGGGAGCAGGCACTCCCGCATTTGGAGAAGGGAGAATCTCTATGCCTTTTTATTTTCGGAATATCAGCTACATTAACTCGTATGACGGCGAGCATTGCATCGGCAATCTGGGGCATGTAAAATGGCTGGTCCGGGACGGAATATGCTCCATTCGTGTTTTTCTGCAGGGATATTCCTGTCCCCGGGGAACGTCCGTCACAATCCACCTGCTGACAGACGACAACCACATTCATCGGATGGGCGAATTCTGCCTGTGTGATTCCTTTACCGAGAAACTGTACTCTTTTCCACAGGAGGATATGGTGGGCGTAGCGTTTGCCACAGTATCCGGTCTCTATCTCACATTTCCGCATTTCTACGCCGTATCTCTCCCGGAAGGCAACCGGCCGGTTCTCCTTCCCACGGACCACACTTCTCCCTCTTCGGACAGATGGCAGCGGCTCCTGCATACCTACCCCGTGATTCATCCACTCAAAAACGAGATGGACTACCTGTCCATCTCGCCAAAAGATATCTCTATTCTCCACGAAAAAGAGCAGCCGCTTGCACACAACAGCTTCCTTCTCCACGGCTATTACAATTATCACCACATCATTCTCGGACAGTATCACGGTCAATTCTGCATCGGGGTTCCGGGAACATACCACCGCCGTGAAGCCATGGTTGCCCGCATGTTCGGCTTTCCCGAATTTGAAGAGGTCAGTGAACGCATCACCGGCTCATTCGGCTACTATATGACACAGATTCTGCTATGAATCCATGCCCCGTTGTCGTCCAATCCTGTCAGAACCTGGCTACTGTTCCTGATGATCTAGATATCTCATATAACTGACTACCATCATCGCAATCTTGAAGGTCAGGGCATCATTGAAATTCCGGATATCCAGACCGGTGGTCTCTGCCAGCCTCTCCAGACGATAGACCAGTGTATTGCGGTGTACAAAACGCTGTCTCGATGTTTCCGAGATATTCAGATTGTTCTCGAAGAACATATTGATCGTCTGCATCATCTCTTCGTCAATCTCTTCCGGAACAGAATCCCCGAATACTTCTTTGATGAAAAGCTGACACAGGTTAACCGGTAACTGATAGATCAATCTGCCGATTCCCAGTGTGGAATATGCAATAATGTCCTTCTCCTCATAGAAAATCTTCCCTACATCCAGTGCCATCTTGGCTTCCTTGTAGGATTTGGAGACACTTGTCAGGCTGGAAACCGGAGTGCCAAAGGCAACCTTCACATTCATCATGGCCTCCGCATTCATCATATCCACAATCGTTGCCGCAACCTCAGTCAGATCGTGCAATGTACTGTCTGCCTCCACTGACTTGATCAGAACAATGCTGTTGGCGTCCACGCTCGTGATGTAATCCCCGGACTGGGCAGAGAAAAGATTCCGCAGCATCTCCATGCATTCGTTGGTACTGTCCAGTTTGGTCTGAATCAGATAGACCGCCCGCGATGCTTCCATCTCCAGGTGAAGTTTTTTCGCTCTGTTATAGATATCCACCAGCAGCAGATTGTCCAGCAGCAGATTCTGGAAAAAATTATTCCGGTCGAATCTCTCCTTATATGCGATCAGCAGGTTCTGAATCTGTGCCACTGCAATCTTGCCCATCACATATACTTCCGTGCCGTTGTCTCTGGCAATCAGAATGTAGGCAGTCTCCCCTTCGTCCAGAATCTTGAACCACTGGTATCCGCCGGCAATCTGACTGTCCGCCGGTGAATCCAGAAACGCCTGAACCAGATTCCGGTCCACATCATCCGAGGTCATCGTAGATGCCACAACGTTACCCACCAGATCAATGACCGCCATCTCAACCTTTGTCAGTGCATAGATATCTCCGATATTTGTCTGAATCACCTGATTCGAAATCATTCTATCCCCTCCGATATACATGCTGATCTTCCTAAACAACCACTAACTCTACTATAAAGCAACCTTTCCGTTTTCGCAACACAAAAGGCTTCGGAAATCATCCGAAGCCTTTATGTATATCTTTTGAAAATGACTAGTTTGTAATTACCTGCTCTGTCTCTTTATCGAATACATGAATCTTCTCAGCATCGATTGCGAACTTCACAACATCACCCGGTCTTGCAGTTGTTCTGGAGTCAACTCTTGCTGTGAGCGGGAACTCATCCAGATCGAAGTACAGGTAAACTTCAGCACCGAGCAACTCGTATACTTTAACGGTTGACTCAAATGTGCACTGAGGATTTGCCTGAACCATCATCTCGGAATCATATACATCTTCCGGACGGATACCGAAGGTTACAACCTTACCGTCATAACCGCCTTCGATAACCTTCTTAGCCTTTGCCGGAGGAAGCGGAATGGAATGACCTGCAACAACCAGGTTTGCAGCATCACCGTTTACCTCAACGGTAGCATCCAGGAAGTTCATCTGAGGAGATCCCATGAAACCTGCTACGAACAGGTTCTGCGGCTTCTCATATAAGTTCTGAGGAGTGTCTACCTGCTGGATAACACCATCCTTCATAACAACGATTCTGGTACCAAGGGTCATAGCCTCTGTCTGGTCATGTGTTACGTAGATGATGGTTGTACCTAATCTCTGATGTAATT
>JAEDCX010000070.1 GCA_016293925.1 Lachnospiraceae bacterium
GCAGACGGCGAGGCCGGGCAGAGAGCGATTGCCGAGGCGGGCAGCATCATCCGCCGAGGCGGTCTGGTGGCATTTCCGACGGAAACGGTATATGGTCTGGGGGGGGATGCCCTGAACAGTACTTCGTCCCGTAAAATATACGCAGCCAAGGGAAGACCGTCCGATAACCCGCTGATTGTACATATTGCGGATATGGATCATTTGGCGCCCATCGTGAAGAAGATACCGGATGCAGCCTACGTGCTTGCGGAACAGTTCTGGCCGGGACCACTCACTATGATCATGGAGAAATCCGATCTGGTTCCCTATGAGACAACAGGAGGATTGGATACTGTGGCGGTGCGTATGCCCGATCACCCGGTCGCACTTTCTTTCATCCGGGAAGCCGGCGGATATATTGCGGCCCCCAGCGCCAACACTTCCGGGAAACCCAGTCCTACTACGGGGAAGCATGTGGCGGATGATATGAATGGCAAGATTGATATGATTCTGGATGGCGGCGCGGTAGGAATCGGACTGGAATCCACGATTGTGGATCTGACGCAGGACGTACCGATGATTCTCCGGCCGGGCTATATCACGCAGGCGATGCTCTCCCGGGTGCTGGGGGAGGTCGGCGTGGACAGAACGATTCTGGACGCACATTCCGGACAGGCACCGAAGGCTCCCGGAATGAAATATAAGCATTACGCACCGAAGGGTGATCTGACCATCGTCGAGGGGGATCCGGAAGGGGTGATTGCGGAGATTAATGCGCTGACGGACCGGGCTTCTGCTGCAGGCGAGCGTGTGGGCGTGATCGGTACCCGGGAGACGGTGGAACGGTATCATGCAGACAGTGTCAAATGTGCGGGCAGCCGTGGGGATGAGGCGTCAATTGCCCACAATCTGTACAGCATTCTGAGGGCGTTTGACGATGAGGATGTGACAGTTATTTTCTCAGAATCCTTTACGACGCTCGGTATGGGACAGGCTATTATGAACCGCCTGCTGAAGGCGGCGGGACATAAAGTAATAGAGGTATCCGGCACAAAACCGGAAGGAGTAAATCACAACAAAGGAGTTAGGAATATGGTAGCAATCGGAAGCGATCACGGCGGTTTTGACCTGAAACAGGCAATCATCCAATATTTTGAGGAAAATGGAATCGAATACAAGGATTACGGATGCTATGACAAGAGCAGCGTCGATTATCCGGTATACGGGAAAGCAGTTGCCCATGCAGTGGCAGACGGGGAGGCGGAAAAAGGGATTGTTGTATGTACTACGGGACTTGGCATCTCCATGGCTGCCAACAAGGTAAAAGGGATTCGCTGCGCAGTTTGTGCAGATACCTTCAGTGCGAAGATGACCCGCCTTCATAATGACGCCAATGTGTTGTCGCTGGGAGGAGGAATCGTAGGTCCGAATCTCGGAGTTGAGATCGTGAAAACATTCCTGGAGACAGAGTTCTCGGGAGAAGAGAAACACAGCCGCAGAATCGCACAGTTAGAGGATTGATTCCGGTACAGACAGGAACTTGAGAAACGGGAGGGTAAAGGTTATGGCAAAGGTAGTGATTATGGATCATCCGCTGATCCAGCACAAAATCGGTTACATCAGAGGCAAGGAGATCGGAACCAAGGAGTTCCGCGAGACCATCAGTGAGATTGCGATGCTGCTCACATACGAAGCCACAAGGCATCTCGAACTGGAGGATGTGGATATTGAGACACCGATCTGCAAGACTACGGTCAAAAGACTAAAAGGCAAGAAGATGGCTATAGTGCCGATTCTGCGCGCCGGTCTCGGCATGGTGGACGGTGTTCTGGAGATGATTCCTACGGCGAAGGTCGGACACATCGGTCTGTACCGTGATCCGGAAACCAAGAAGCCCGTGGAGTATTACTGCAAATTGCCGGCAGAGTGTGAGGAGCGAGAGGTATTTGTCGTGGATCCAATGCTGGCAACCGGAGGATCCGGAGCGGATGCCATCAGCATGCTGAAGGAGCGGGGCTGCAAGAAGATTCATTTCATGTGTATCATCGCGGCACCGGAGGGCGTGAAGCGGCTTCAGGAAGAGCATCCGGATGTGGATATCTATATCGGTGCGCTGGATGAGAAACTGAATGACCATTGTTATATTGTTCCGGGTCTTGGGGATGCCGGAGACCGTATTTTCGGAACCAAATAAACAGTACCCGGGAGTGAACGGATGAAAAGACAGGATTATATCACTTGGGATGAGTATTTTATGGGTGTTTCCAAATTGGCGGGCATGCGTTCCAAGGATCCGAATACACAGGTAGGAGCCTGTATCGTCAGCGAGGACAACAAGATTCTGTCCATCGGATACAACGGTTTTCCGAGGGGGTGCTCGGACGAAGCGTTTCCCTGGGACAGGCAGGGAGACCCGCTGATGACCAAATACGCATATGTGACCCACAGTGAGCTGAATGCGATACTGAATTACAGGGGCGGCAGTCTGGAGGGGACGAAACTGTATGTTTCTCTTTTCCCGTGTAATGAATGTGCGAAAGCAATTATTCAGGCGGGGATTAAGACAATCGTCTATGCAGACGATAAATATGCAGGAACGGATTCCACCATCGCTTCTAAGAGAATGCTGGATGCGGCGGGTGTGGAATATCACCAATACAAACCAAGCGGCAGAGTTGTTAAGATTGAAGTGTAACAGACAAATGACAGTCTCATGTCATGATGACGGAAGAGAGGAGCCGGAAAATGACGCATAAAAGAATACGTGGTTTTCGCAGCAGAGCATTGCTGATGGCTCTGATCGTGCTGATGATGGCGTTTCCGCCGATCAACAGCGTGGGCAAGACCACACAGCAGCAGCTGAATGAAGCGGAACGGGAAAAAGAAAACCTGCAGAATGAACTGGATGAGAAAAACGAGGAGATCGACGGATTAAAAGGAAATATCAGTGCTCTCCAGCGCAAATTGCAGGAATTGAATACGGAACTGGAAGAAGTCAGCGCCAGGCTGGAAGACCTGGAACAGCAGATTATACTGAAAGAAACGGAGATTGAGGTGGCGACGGAACAGCTGCGGATTGCCATTGAGACCAAGGAACAGCAGTATGCGGATATGAAGGCGAGAATCCAGTTCATCTACGAGCGTGGCGAAACGGTTTATCTTCAGGTTTTGTTTGAGGCAAAGAGTTTCTCGGATCTGCTGACAAGAGCGGATTACATTACGAAGCTGGAGGAATATGACCGTAAGATGCTGACTTCGTATGAAGAGGCCTGCGCTGATATTGAGAACCGGAAAGCGGATCTGGAACTGGAATGCCGGGAGCTAGAGGAGCTTCGGGAAGAGGCCAGACAGGAACGGGAACATGTGGAGGAGATTATCGCATCCACCTCCAATTATGTTGCGGTATATAAAGATCAGGTGGAAGAGGCAGAGCGCGCTGCCCGGGAATACGAAGAGGCGTTGCGCAAAAAAGAAGAGAACATTGAATATCTGAAGAAGAAACTGGAGGAGGAGAGGCGCCTGGCAGAACTGGCGGCCAAGGCAACGACGCGGGACATCTCTTCCGTTACGTTTGAGGAAGGCGACCGGTATCTGCTGGCGAATCTGATTTACTGCGAAGCCGGCGGAGAGATCTATGCCGGTAAACTTGCGGTTGGGGCGGTGGTTATCAACCGTCTGCTGAACGGTGCTTTTCCGAATACCATCTATGGTGTGATTTACCAGAAAAATCAGTTTTCGCCGGTGGGAAGCGGCAGATACGCATTGGCACTGGCGCAGAACAGGGCAACGGCCAGCTGTTATCGGGCGGCGGACGAGGCGATGTCAGGAGCCACCAATGTGGGAGGCTGTCTGTTTTTCCGTACACCGACCCCCAGTAAGACGCCGGTTTATGTGATCGGAGGGCATATTTTCTATTAGCAGAAGCCCGGTCAATCCGCTCCGGCGGTTTTGCAGACGGGTGATAGCGGGAAACATAGAATGAGAGATACAGAGAGAACGAGAGATACAGTAATCCCCGGAATCGATAAACAGATTCCGGGGATTTTCTACATATATTTCTTCAACGGACTGATCAGTTCCTCAAATCTTCCTTTGTAGATAAGCGTTGTCAGCCTGTTAAGGCTGCGAAGACACCGCAGAACCTGCTCCTCGGTGATGAGCTGCTGTTCCCTGGCGTCGGCGAGCTCGTCCAGATCCACGACTTCCACTGCGCCGTTGGGGCGAATCTTCACATCTGCCAGAAGATCCAGGGTGGTCAGAACGGATCTGTCCTTGTTCCAGATATACTCCACGATATCACAGTACCACAGATAGAGACTGCCATCGGGACGGAGGAAACAGCCGATCTTGTAGCCTTCCTGTAGAAAATAGCAGGAAAAGCCGTGATCGAAGGTGGTCTTCGCATGGAGGGAAACCCATTTGGTTATGACAACATTGTCATCTGCATAGAGGATGATATCGTCCTTTAGCAGTATGTTTTCGTTCGGAATCAATCTTCGACGATAGAGAATCGGCTCCTGCATATAAGTATGTCCTTTCTCGTGATGACAGGCACCGGTATGCCCTGCCGTCAGGCCATGATATGTGTTTCTTCAATACTACTTTCGACATGTGCAAAAGTCAATACAATTACGTGTTTTCTGCTAGACATAACAGGTAATTATGAGTATAATTGTAAAAGGAGTTTTAGGCATATATGAGAAAGAGAAAACCACAGAAATATTCGGGAAGCGTTTTTCAGTCCTTCACTATGATTCTGCAGTTCGGAATCAATATGCTGGTACCGATCATTGCCTGCACGTTTCTGGGAATTTTCATTGACAGGAAGTGCAATACTTCTTTCTGGGTGATCATTCTGTTTTTCATCGGTGCACTGGCCGGTGGCAGAAGCGTTTACAAGTTGTCAAAAGGAATCTACGGCGATGAAGCAAAAGACGATCCAAAAGATGGCCGATAAGGGCTTGATCAGTAAAGAATTGTTGGCGGAAGCCGGAATTCTGGATGAGGATGAGGCAGCAGAAGAAGAGATCGTGCTTGTTCCCGTGACAGAACATGTCACGTTGAAGCAGACCGTGCAGGAGATGATGATTGTCATGGTCCTGTGGCTTGCGGTAATTGAACTGGCGGGAATCTGGTGGTTTGAAGACAAGCTGGGAATCGGTCTTGGATTTCTCGCAGGTGTTCTTGTGGCGGCAGCCATGGTGGTGCACATTGCGTGGACGCTGGATTGGGCGGTTGATCTGGAAGAGAAGGCGGCCAAAGCCAAAATCCGTCTTCATGCAATTCTCCGGTATCTGGCGGTGGTCGGCATATTTGCCTTGATACTGTTTACAGGAGTCCTAAATCCGATCGCGGCGTTTGTCGGGATACTGGCATTGAAAGTTTCGGCGTATTTACAGCCGCTAACTCATAAGGCGTTCAAAGCGTTTTCGGAACGCAGAAAACGAGAAAAGACATAATTAGGATAGGAGGTGAGAGTATGGGACAAGGTATTTTGTTATCCGATGGCGTTGATTTTATGATCAAAGGCGTGTTCAAGTATCGTTTCTTCGGACACGAAGTCTGGATAACAACGACACACATCTGCATGCTGATTATTCTGGCCTGTCTGATTATTTTCGCGATGATAGCCGGCCATAAGATGAAAAAAGCACAGGAAGTACCCACCGGTTTCCAGAATGTCGTGGAACTGATTGTGGAGAAACTGGACGGTATGGCGCACAGTACCATGGGAAGCAGCGCGAAGAAATTCGCCAATTACATCGGAACGGTCTTTATCTTTATTCTGATCAGTAACTTCTCCGGTTTGTTGGGACTACGTCCGCCGACAGCAGATTATGGTGTCACTTTACCGCTTGGTATTATTACTTTTATGCTGATTCATATCAATCAGTTCAAGTATAACAAGCCGAAGGCAATCTGGAAAGACATGTGTTCCCCGTTGCCGTCCTGGCTGCCGATCTGGCTGCCAATTAACATTATCAGTGAACTTGCCGTCCCGATTTCTCTGTCACTGCGTTTGTTTGCCAACGTATTGTCAGGAACGGTTATGATGGCACTGGTTTACGGTCTGCTCAGAATGGTCGCAATCGCATGGCCTGCTGTGCTGCATGCATATTTCGATCTGTTCTCCGGAGCAATTCAGACATACGTATTCTGTATGCTGACCATGACATATATCAAGAACCAAATTGGAGAAGAAACTTAAGCAACTTAATTTTAAGGAGGATTTTTTATTATGTTTGATGCTAATTTTATTAAAGGTTGTTCAGCAATCGGTGCAGGTTTGGCAGTTATCGCCGGTATCGGACCCGGTGTAGGTCAGGGTATTGCCGCTGGTCTTGGTGCAAACGCAGTAGGACGTAACCCGGGTGCCAAATCCGATATCACATCCACCATGCTTCTGGGACAGGCTGTTGCCGAGACAACAGGTCTCTACGGTCTGTTGGTAGCAATGCTCCTGTTATTCGTACAACCGTTGGTATAATTCGTCTCCGGACAAAGAGTATTCTTAGAAAGGAGGCATACACTTGGAGAGATTGTTTAATCTGGACATGCAGCTGCTGAGTGACTCGGTGCTGACACTGGTTGCGGTATTCGTACTGTTTCTGGCATTGTCGCACTTCCTGTTCAATCCGGCGCGTAAGATGATGGCTGCACGTCGGGATAAGATAAAAGATGATATCGATACCGCAAAGTCAGACAAAGAAGAAGCAGCAAAGCTCAGATCAGAATATGATGAAAAGCTTCATAATGTGGACAAAGAAGCGGAGAGCATCTTAAGTGAGGCAAGGAAAAAAGCACTTGCCAATGAAGCGAAAATCGTAGCAGAAGCCAAGGAAGAAGCTGCCAGAATCATTGCCCGCGCCAATACAGAGGCTGAATTGCAGAAGGCGAAGGTTGCTGATGACGTGAAGAAAGAGATGATCAGCATCGCTGCCGCTATGGCAGGCAAGGTAGTCAGCGCTTCCATCGATACGACTGTACAGAACAGTTTAGTGGACGAGACATTGAAAGAAATAGGTGACAGTACATGGCTAAGCTAATATCGAAAACCTATGGAGAAGCATTGTTCGAGTTATCTGTGGAAGAGAACAAGTCGGACATTTTCCTGGAGGAGATAGCCCAGCTGAGGCAGATCCTTAAAGAAAATGAGGACTTCTATCAGTTGATGACACATCCGAAGATCATGAAGGAAGAGAAGCTGGAAGTGATCGGGAATGTGCTGGACGGAAGGGTTCAACCGGAATTGGTGGGCTTTTTCAAACTGATCATCCAGAAGGACAGATACCGGGAGATCGATGAGATTCTCCAGTATTTCCTTGACAGAATCAAGGAATTCAAAGGAATTGGTGTTGCTTACGTGAAAACGCCTATTCCGCTTGATTTCAATCAGCAAAAGGCAGTGGAAGACAGACTGCTTGCAACAACCGGATATCGGAAGATGGAGATGCATTATGATGTGGAGCCCGCTCTCATCGGCGGAATGGTCATCCGAATCGGGGACAGAGTTGTTGACAGCAGTGTTCAGAGCAAACTGAATGAACTGGAGAAGCAGCTGATGAAAATCCAGCTGTCGTAAACTGCAGTAAGAATAGAAAGGTGCGTAAAGATCCATGAATTTAAGACCAGAAGAAATCAGTTCGGTAATTAAGGATCAGATCAAGAGATATGCCGCCACTCTGGAGGTTTCCGATGTAGGAACCGTTATCCAGGTAGCCGATGGTATCGCACGTGTGCATGGACTGGAAAATGCTATGCAGGGTGAGCTTCTTGAGTTCCCCGGTGAAGTATACGGAATGGTATTGAACCTGGAGGAGGACAATGTTGGTGCCGTTCTTCTCGGTAACAGCAAGAATATCAGTGAAGGCGATACCGTTAAGACAACCGGCAGGGTGGTAGAGGTTCCTGTTGGCGATGCTATGCTGGGACGTGTTGTGAATGCTCTTGGACAGCCAATCGATGGCAAGGGTCCTATTCAGACGGACAAATTCCGTCAGATTGAGAGAGTTGCTTCCGGTGTTATTACCAGAAAATCTGTTGATACCCCTTTGCAGACAGGTATCAAAGCGATCGACTCCATGGTGCCGATCGGACGTGGTCAGCGTGAGCTGATTATCGGTGACAGACAGACCGGTAAAACTGCCATTGCAATTGATACGATCATTAATCAGAAAGGTCAGAACGTAAAATGTATTTACGTTGCGATCGGCCAGAAGGCTTCCACAGTTGCTTCCATCGTGAAGACACTGGAGGAATTCGGGGCAATGAGTTATACAACGGTAGTTGCGTCTACCGCCAGTGAGCTTGCTCCGCTGCAGTATATTGCACCATACGCAGGATGTGCGATTGGTGAGGAATGGATGGAGAACGGAGAAGACGTTCTGGTTGTTTACGATGACTTAAGTAAGCATGCTACCGCATACCGTACGCTCTCCCTGCTGTTGAAGAGACCGCCGGGACGTGAGGCATATCCCGGTGACGTTTTCTACCTGCACTCCAGACTGCTTGAGAGAGCAGTACGTATGAGTGAGGAATATGGTGGAGGATCTCTGACGGCGCTGCCGATCATTGAGACCCAGGCAGGAGACGTATCTGCGTATATTCCTACCAACGTCATTTCCATCACAGATGGTCAGATCTATCTGGAGACAGAGATGTTCAACTCCGGCTTCAGACCCGCTGTCAATGCAGGTCTGTCCGTATCCCGTGTAGGAGGTGCTGCGCAGATCAAGGCAATGAAGAAGATCGCAGCCCCGATCCGTGTGGAGCTGGCACAGTATCGTGAGCTTGCCGCATTCTCCCAGTTCGGTTCCGAGTTGGATGCCGATACGAAAGAGAAGCTGGCACAGGGCGAGAGAATCAAAGAGATTCTGAAGCAGCCGCAATACAAGCCGATGCCGGTTGAGTATCAGGTCATCATCATTTTTGCAGCAACCAACAAATATCTTCTGGATGTACCGGTTGCCGATGTTACAAGATTCGAAGCAGAGTTATTTGAATTCCTTGATACCAAGTATCCTGAGATTCCTACTGCTATCCGGACAGAGAAAGTGATCTCAGAGGATACGGAGTCTAAACTGCGGTCGGCAATTGAGGAGTTCAAGGCAGATTTCTTAAAATAAACCGAAAGGTAATGGTGATAAACAATGGCTTCCATGAGAGATATTAAGCGGCGTAAGAGCAGTATCCAGAGTACGCAGCAGATTACCAAAGCCATGAAGCTTGTGTCAACGGTGAAATTACAGCGTGCGAAGACAAGGGCGGAGCAGTCCAAATCCTACTTCAAATGCATGTATGATACCGTGACCAGCATACTTGCTAAAGCAGGCACAATCGATCATCCTTATCTGAAGGCCGGTGAGAGTGGTAAAAAAGCAGTTATCGTGATTACATCGAACCGTGGACTGGCCGGCGGGTATAATTCCAACGTGGTGAAATTAGTGACCAAAGGGGAACTGAAGAAGGACGACGTTGCAATCTATGCCCTGGGCAGGAAAGGGAAAGATACATTCGCAAGATACGGATACGATATTCGCCTTGAGAATGATGAGATCGTGGAGAATCCCTCCTATTCGGATGCCATGAAACTCAGTCAGACACTGCTGGATGCTTACGCGGCGGGGGAGATCAGCGAGATCTACCTTGCATATACCGCTTTCAAAAACACGGTGGTTCACGAACCTACTCTTTTGAAGCTGCTTCCGGTGGAACTGGAACAGAATGAGAACGAGGAGCAGAGGGAACCGGGAACTCCGATGAACTTCGAACCGGAAGACGAAGAGGCTTTGAATATGATTATTCCAAAGTATGTTACAAGTCTTATTTTCGGAGGGCTGGTGGAGGCCGTTGCAAGTGAGAATGGTGCCAGAATGCAGGCAATGGATTCTGCAACAAGCAATGCAGAGGATATGATCAGTCATTTGTCGCTGCAGTATAACAGAGCACGTCAGGGCTCGATTACTCAAGAATTAACAGAGATTATTGCCGGAGCGAATGCGATCAATTAGCAGGCAATGATTTAGAAAGGAATCAATCAAAATGGCAGATAAAGTAATTGGTAAGATTACGCAGATCATCGGTGCTGTCCTGGACATTAAGTTCAGCGAAGGAAAGCTTCCGGAGATCAATGAGGCGATCCGGATTACCAGACAGAACGGAGAGATACTTACTGTCGAGGTTGCACAGCACCTTGGTGATGATACCGTCAGATGTATCGCCATGGGACCGACAGACGGTCTGATCAGGGGAATGGATGCGGTTGCGACAGGTGCTCCGATCACGGTACCGGTAGGTGAGAATACGCTGGGTCGTATGTTCAACGTACTGGGACAGCCAATCGACAATAAACCAACTCCCGAGGGCGTAAGCTATGAGCCTATTCACAGACCTGCGCCTGAATTCAAAGAGCAGTCTACCCAGGCTGAACTGCTGGAGACAGGTATCAAGGTCGTTGACCTTCTCTGCCCTTATCAGAAGGGTGGTAAGATCGGTCTGTTCGGCGGTGCCGGTGTAGGTAAGACAGTCCTGATCCAGGAGTTAATACGGAACATTGCTACCGAGCATGGCGGATATTCCGTATTTACCGGTGTCGGTGAGCGTACAAGAGAAGGTAATGACCTGTATCACGAGATGATCGAATCAGGCGTTATCGATAAAACAACAATGGTATTCGGACAGATGAATGAGCCGCCGGGAGCCAGAATGAGAGTAGGTCTTACGGGACTTACGATGGCTGAGTACTTCCGTGACAAAGGCGGTAAGGACGTGCTTCTGTTCATTGATAACATTTTCCGTTTCACACAGGCAGGTTCTGAGGTATCCGCCCTTCTGGGACGTATGCCTTCCGCCGTAGGTTACCAGCCCACATTGCAGACTGAGATGGGTGCTCTTCAGGAGCGTATTACATCTACCAAAAACGGCTCCATCACATCTGTACAGGCTGTATATGTACCGGCAGATGACCTGACCGACCCGGCTCCGGCAACCACGTTTGCCCATCTGGATGCGACCACGGTATTGAGCCGTTCCATCGTTGAGCTGGGTATTTATCCTGCTGTGGATCCGTTGGAGTCAACCTCCCGTATTCTGGATCCGCGAATCGTAGGGGAAGAGCATTATCAGGTTGCCCGCGGAGTGCAGGAGATCTTACAGAAGTACAAAGAATTACAGGATATCATTGCAATTCTTGGTATGGATGAATTGTCCGAGGATGACAGACTGGTTGTCAGCCGTGCCAGAAAGGTTCAGAGATTCCTCTCCCAGCCGTTCTTCGTAGCAGGACAGTTTACCGGTCTGGAAGGAAAATACGTTCCGATCGCTGAGACCATCCGGGGATTCAAGGAGATTCTGGAAGGCAAGCATGATGATATTCCGGAGAGCTACTTCCTGAATGCAGGCAGTATCGACGATGTAGTAGCACGTGTAAAATAGTAGGAGTGATACAGTATGGCAGATATGAACCAATTCACTCTCAAGATCATTACACCGGAGCGCGTTTTCTATGAGGAAGAGGTTGAGATGGTGGAGTTCAACACGACGGAGGGGGAGATCGGTATCTATGCGCAGCATGTACCCACCACCGTTATTGTGAAACCGGGTATCTTGACCATTACCAAAGACGGAAATGCGCGGAATGCGGCGCTTCATGCCGGATTCGCAGAGATTCTGCCCGACAGAGTAACGATTCTTGCAGAGATCATAGAATGGCCCGAAGAGATCGACCTTGAGCGTGCGGAAGCAGCGTACAGCAGAGCCAGGGAGCGTCTGGACAAGAAGTCGGGAGATACCGATATTGCCAGAGCAGAGACTGCGCTTCAGAGATCTATTGCCAGAATTCATGTTTTAAAATAAGCAAAACAGGTATGGATTGCATATGCTAATCATGAAGAACCTCATGAGGCTTTAGATGAGCAGACGCATTTTACCTTATTATTTGACATATCCGATGCCGTACTCCTATCAGGAGGAGGACAATGTAACAGCTGATCTGGAATACATGATGCAGATGTATCCGCAGGAGGCCAAAGACTACCAGAAGCGTATTATGCGCATGCTGGATAAGATGGATTACCGGGGTAGCTTTATCTATGATGACTATCCTGATAAAGTAACGATCTACAGAATGGCCGATCAGATTACCACCGCGATTGTTCGGGAAGCGGAATCGACAGGAGATATTATCTCTCCGGAGAAAAAAGAATGGATCCATGATCTTGTACTGATCCTGCTCTTTTACGAGATATACAGACGGAGACATACGGATGGATATGGTTTTCTAAAGTTTTAGTTGTTACCAGAACAAAAAGGAATTAAAATGTAGTCATGACATTTTTGTCATGGCTATATTTTTGTCAGTGCGTCCGGTTTTGCGGCGCACATTCCGATAGGGTGATTCCGGTGCGCCAAATGGTGCACTGGCAGGGGAGATCAATGGCGCAGAGAGCAGGAAAAGAGAAAACAATAGAGGATATCAGACAACTGATTGTCGATGCCGCCGGGGAGACAATGACGCAGCTGGTGCTCAGCAATCCGGTGGATGCGAAGCTGGTTACCAGAGTGAAGGTGCGTCCCATTCTGGTAAAAGAGCAGCTGCAGTATCAGATGAGTCGCTTTGTGGGAACCAAAGTATTCCACGAGAATGTGACGGCCGAGGAACTTGCGGACGCATCGTCCGAGTATTTCCGGCAGCAATTCCGGCAGTTGGAGATGGATACGGCGGCAGCACACTACACGGTTCTGCGGAGCAAA
>JAEDCX010000071.1 GCA_016293925.1 Lachnospiraceae bacterium
AGTAATATTATGAGTAAATATGTTTATCAGAAATTTCTTCTTAACTGTAATTATGAGGACATGAGCATAAAAGATTTTCCTACTTTCGAGGGTGATGTTAAAGATGTGCAGGATTATCGTTGTGATTATTGCTTGTTCGATGTCGGCAGAACTTTAACACGAAAAATAAGTGCCGTAGATATAGATGAGCAAGTAGATACGGAAGAGGATTGGAATCAATTAATAAAAGTGCTAAAGGGATTTGATGTTATTGTTCTTTATGATTACACCATCAATTCTACTAACCCGATTATTCAAAATTATCGTGATGCAACTTTGAGAGCCTATTTGTATAGGTTAAAAGAAAATAGAGTAAATGTATATTTGGCATAAGATAAAGCCATCGGGAGTATATTACAGCTATACCTATATCTCCACGAAACGAATATACCGGAGGATTCCGAGCAGCTAAGGAATACATGGGACTGCATCATGAAGGATACGAACCACCATTTGATCGTCTGTGAAGATGATGCTGCTCACGGGTTCAAAGGAGGAAAGCACTTTGCGGTTCTATCGGAATGCCGGCTATAACAGTTCCGACAAGACTGCATTTGTTCAGTGGATTGATATGTAAAATTACCGATTTCGGATGATGGGGATTTGACTTGAGTGCAATCAATACTTTGAGAATGCCTCCGGACACACCCGGTTGATCTGAATGGATGAAACCACGGAGTAAGAATAGGAAAGGAATATGCTGTTTATGCTTCTGTAAACAGCATATAAGTGAATCATGCAATATAAATACTGCGATCATGAAAACTTTGAAGATTATGCAAGTGGGAGAGTATTATATTCTGCTGAAGGTGTGGCTAATTTTCCGGTGCGCCTGGTAAATGAAATATTCGGTTATGCCAGAGAGCATTCTGTTAAGAAACGTGACTTATGCGTGTATGACCCATGCTGTGGAGGCGGATATTCTTTGACTGTTTTAGGATTGATGAATGCAGATGTGATCCGGCAGATATACGGAAGTGACATTGACACAAAAATGGTCGAAGTTGCGAAGAAAAATCTTGCACTCTTAAGCGAAGATGGAATGGAGAAACGTTATGCAGAATTAGAAGCATTATATGATCTGTACGGAAAATCATCTCATGCGGATGCATTGGAAAGCATCGGAAGACTGAAAAAAAGAATGCATGGGCGTATTGCTACAGAAATATTTGTGGCTGATTGTACCCAAAAACTGCCACCTCTTTCTCCGGATATCATTATTACCGACATTCCGTACGGTAATCTGGTGGAGTGGAATACGGAAAGTATTCATCCGTTGTATGATATGTTACAACAGTTGGCGAGTATTTCGCACGAAGACACGGTATTGGCAGTTTCCATGGATAAAAAGCAAAGTGTCATACATCCCGCATGGATAAGAAAGAAAAAGCAGATAGCGGGGAAGAGAAAATTTGAAATATATGTCAGGGAGGATCCTTGCCAATAGAATCGTCTGATCGAATGAACCGATCGGATGGACGAATTCTATGAGGATTCGATTTCATACGTATAACCGGCTTCTGTGATAGCCTTAATGGTATCATGTTCTTAATGATGCTAGCATATATGCGATAAAATGTCAACTATACATATAGAAAAGGTTGACAATTATAAGAATGATCTTGAGATGAGTTGTGACAACTCATCTCAAGATCTTTTTTTGCACAGATTACCGGTGCTGATTCCGCCATTCCCGGGGACAGATTCCGTAGACTGTTCGGAAAGCGCGGGAAAAATGAAGCTGATTGTCATATCCGACAGCGGAACCGATCTCTCCAATGGATAAGGAGGTCAGCTTTAATAATTCCGTGGCTTTGACCATGCGATAGTTCATCAGGAATTCCTGCGGAGAGCGTCCGATGGAATTGCGGAAGATTTTGCCGAAATAGCTGCGGTTAATGCCACAGACGGCGGCAATGTCTTCGACGGAAATATGATTTTGAAAATTTTGCTCAATATAGTTGATTGCTTCTTTGATATAGTAATCGCTCATCTTACTGCTGGTAACCAGCTTGGTGGATTGGGCGGATTGGGCAAGGTAATCCAGAAACAGATACAGGTGTCCGATCAGATGCAAGGGTGATTCCTGGGGATGATGGATGATATACAGCATTTCTTCTTTCATCCGCTCCCGGTAATCCTTGGAGTGAGGATGATATACCGGGGAATTAAGAGACAGTTCGGTTAGATCCAGCGCCTCTTTTACCCGGAGTCCGTCAAACTCAATCCATACATACTCCCAGGGAAGATTCTGATCTGCGTAGTAGGTGTTGATCTGCCCGGGAAAGATCAGAAATCCCTGTCCGCTCCGAATGGTGTAGGTTTTCGTCTCACCTTTTGCATTATTGGACATAAGTGTGCCCGTACCGGAGATAATATAGTGAAACAGATAATGATTGCGGGTGGCAGGACCGAACGAATGTCCCGGTTTGCATTGTTCATATCCGTATTGATACATGCCCAAATCGATGAAATTCTTAATGGGAAAAATGTGAAACATAACATTGTTCATGAGAAACTCCTTATGTGAATTATTCCAAAATGCGTCATGATGATGCATTATAGCACGAAATAAAGCATTTTGGTATAAAAAACGAAAAAAGCTGATATTTATTGTCAGTATATTGGCATGTTACGATGAAAGCAACTAGAAAACACCCCAAATTCAGAGGAGAGGATAGAGAATATGTCAAACAGAAAAGGGAAAAAAGCAGTACGAATGATAATCGGATTCGCGATGGTTCTGGCTGGCCTGACAGGCTGTTCGAAGGGCAGGACGGATGGGAAGATTGAAGTGGAACTGGTCTCTTACAAACCGGAAGCGGTGGAGGTTTTCCGGGAAATTGCGGAGCGTTTCAATGCCACGCATGATGATATTCATCTGACAATTGATTCCCCGAATGAGGCCATAACGATTCTGAAAACGAGATTCATCAGGGAGGATTACCCTGATATTGTGGGAATTGGGGGTGATATGACCTATTCCAATTTTCTGGATGCGGATCTGTTTATGGATATTTCGGATCTGGCGGAAGTTGCAATGGTAAAACAATCCTATCTGGACATGGATAAAGAACTGGAATTCATCCCACAAGAAGGAATCTATGCGCTGCCCTATGTGGCGAATGCGGCAGGGATCTTGTACAACAAAGACATGTTTGAGACCTATGGATGGGAGATACCGGAAACCTGGGATGCGTTTGTTGCATTGTGTGAAGCAATCCGGGAGTGCGGAATCCAACCATTGTATCTGGGCTATAAGGATACATGGACCTGTCTTGCACCGTGGAATGCTCTGGCGGTTGGATTGACGGATTCCGATATTTGCAATCAGGTGAATATGGGGAATACTACATTTCTGGAAGCCTACGAGGAAGTGGCGGAGAAAAGCAAGGCCCTGCTGGATTACGCAGAACCGAATCCGTATGCATACGGATATAATGACGCATGTACGGCTTTTGCCAGAGGACAGTCGGCAATGTACCCCATCGGAAGCTACGCAATCCCTCAGATTAAGTCGGTCAATCCTTCCATGAATATTGGTTCGTTTACGTTTCCGGCGAATGAGGCAAAGGAAGACAATGTGTTGAATTCGGGCATTGATCTGCAGTTTTGTGTCATGAAAAACACGAAACATAAAGAAGCTGTGTATGAAGTACTCCGATTCCTATATGAGGATGAAACCATTCAATTCTACCTGGAACGACAGGGAGGAATTGCATGCAAAGAGGGAGATTTTGACATCCCGGAAGAACTGGAAGACATGAGAGAGTATATTGAAGCAGGTAGAATGGCTGATTATCAGGATCACCACTATCCGAGCGAAATGAGTGTCGATGCCATGATTCAGACATTCCTGCTGGATGAGAACGAAGACGCAGTGAATACTTTTTTACAACGGTTTGATAAGGCCTGGAAGCGGTATAACAGGGATTTAATCAGAAAAGTGCAGCAGTATCAGCAGGAAACGGAGGGGGATCAATGAAAAAGAGGATGAGCAATCGGGACAAAACATTTTGGGCAGTCGTCATACCGGTACTGGCATTGTTTTTTACCTTCAATACCTTGCCGATGATAAAAGGGTTTATATACAGCTTTACCAACTATCGGGGGTACGGGACCTACGAATATGTGGGTTTGAGAAACTATAGGGATCTTTTCACGGATGTCAGGGTTGGAAAAAGCTACCTGTTTACCTTCAAGTATGCATTGGCAGGAACGGTACTGGTGAATGTGCTCAGTCTGATTATGGCACTTGGACTGAACAGCAGAATCCGTTTCAAAAGTGCACTCAGGGGAATCTATTTTGTACCCAATATTATGGGGGGTCTGGTAATCGGTTACATTTTCAGTTTCCTGTTTACCTATATTCTTCCGGCAGTCGGAAATGCATTCCATATTCCTTTCCTACAGAACAGTATTCTGGGCAGTGCAAAATATGCATGGATCGGTGTATTGATCGTCGGTGTGTGGCAGGCAGTGGCAATGAATACGATTATCTATGTTTCGGGTCTTCAGACCGTTCCGCAGGATGTATATGAGGCAAGCAGGATAGATGGTGCGGGCAGGTGGAAAGAATTCTGGAAGGTGACGTTTCCGCTGTTGATGCCTTTCGTGACAATCAATCTGGTATTGAGTACGAAGAATTTTCTGATGGTATTTGATCAGATTATGTCATTGACCAAGGGCGGACCGGCCCAGAGCACGGAATCGATCTCCTTCCTGATATACAAAAACGGTATGGATGGAGGGCAGTTCGGTTTTCAGAGTGCCAATGCCGTCATATTCTTTTTGGTCATTGTGATAATCTCTGTATTCCAGATGACTGTGATGAATAGGAGGGAGGAACAGTTATGATAAGAGAAAAGAAAAAAACAAACTGGGTATTAACCATTGTTCTGATTCTGGGAACGGTTACCGTTTTCTTTCCGCTCTATATGGCAATCATCATTGCATTCAAGAAACCGAGTGAAATGACCAATGACGTGGCCGGTGCATTGGCTTTTCCGGAGGAGTGGAGTCTTGATAATTTCAGGCAGGCGATGGAAGTTACCAATTTCTGGCATTCCCTGGGCAACAGTCTGCTGATTACATTGACAACCATCGGACTGGCTGTGTTGATTCATTCGATTGCCGGTTACGTGATCGGAAGAGGAATGGCAAAGAGGAAAAGTTTTCGATTTATCTACCTCTATATTGTCAGCGGTATGTTTGTCCCGTTCTCCATTCTGATGATGCCATTGGTAAAGCAGACGGCGCAGATGGGACTGGGGAATCGTGCGGGCGTAATACTCCTTTATCTGGTTTTCTATATGCCGATGAACGTGATGCTCTATACAGGATATATGAAGAATATTCCGATTGCGTTGGAGGAGGCTTCGAATATGGATGGAGCCAGTACCTGGAAAACCTATTGGAGAATTGTCTTTCCGATGATGAAGCCCATGCATGCTACCGTTGCGATTCTGACCGCACTAGGTACCTGGAATGATGTGATGACACCACTTGTCATCCTGTCGGGAACCGGGCATAATACGCTTCCTCTGGCACAGCTTCATTTCCAGACACAGTTCGGAACCAATTATAATCTGGCATTTGCATCCTATATTCTGGCGTTGATACCGATTCTGATCTTCTATATCATCTGCCAGAAACAGATATTGAACGGCGTTGCAAATGGCGCGGTGAAGGGATAGGAGGAAACGAAAATGTCGATTTTGTACGATCCGAATCAGAGAATATTTACTTTGCATACCAAAACAACAACCTACCAGATGATGGTAGATCAGCAGGACTATCTGCTGCATTTATACTACGGATCTGCCAACTATGGGCAGATGGATTACTCTCTGGTGTATGCAGACAGAGGGTTCTCCGGCAATCCACATGAGGCGGGGAATGACAGAACGTATTCATTGGATATACTGCCGCAGGAATATCCGACACTTGGAACCGGAGATTACAGAACCTATGCACTGAATATAGAAAATAGCGACGGTTCACAGTGCTGCAATCTGCAGTTTGACCGTTATCAGATTGAGAAAGGGAAATACAGGCTGTTAGGACTCCCGGCAGTGTGGACGGAGGAGGATGAAGCGGAAACGCTGGAAATTGTTCTGCGGGATCGTGTCAGCAAAATAGAGGTCAGCCTGCTGTACGGTGTTCTGGCAGACGCAGATATTATCACGAGGAGTGCGGTCATCAGAAATACCGGCGAAGAAAAGATCATCATCCGGAAAGCGGCAGGGGCATGTCTGGATTTCCTGACGGGCGATTTTGATGTGGTGAAATTGTATGGCAGACACGCCATGGAAAGAAACGTTGAGCGAACCCGGGTGGGGCATGGTACATGCTCTTTTGGCAGCAGGAGAGGGACCTCCAGTCACCAATATAATCCGGGGGTAATTCTGGCAGACCGCAATACAACAGAGGAATCCGGGCGCTGTTATGGAATGCTGTTCGTATACAGCGGCAATTTTCTGTGTGAAGTAGAAAAAGATCAGATGAACCAGACCCGGTTGCTTATGGGACTGGCCGATGAACAGTTTGCCTATCCTCTGGACGTGAGGGGAGAGTTTACCGTACCGGAAGTCATTCTGTCTTATTCCGATCACGGATTGGCGGAATTGTCGCATCGGTATCATTCGTGCATACGCAATCATGTGTGCAGGGGAAAATATAGGAATGGTCCGAGACCGATACTGATCAACAGCTGGGAAGCAGCGTATTTCGATTTTAACGGAGAAACCATTGTTAATCTTGCAAAAGAAGCCGCCTCTCTGGGAATCGATATGGTGGTTATGGACGATGGATGGTTTGGAAAACGGAATGATGACAATTTCTCGCTGGGAGATTGGTACGTAAACGAAGAAAAACTGGGATGCTCCCTAGCGGAACTGATTGGCAGAGTCAATCAGCTGGGGATCCGGTTCGGAATCTGGATGGAACCGGAGATGGTAAATGAGGACAGTGATCTGTACAGAAAGCATCCGGACTGGGCAATCCGGATTGCAGAGCGGAACCCGATCCGCTCCCGGAATCAGCTTCTCCTGGATTTCTCTAGAAAAGAAGTGAGAGACTGTATTTGGGGACAGATCTGTGCTCTTTTGGATCAGGGCAATATTGAATATATCAAGTGGGATATGAACAGAAGCATGGCGGATGTATATGCCGGAAATGTATCCTACGATTATATGCTTGGCGTATATGATTTCCTGGAGAAACTGAGGGAGAAGTACCCGGATATCCTGATAGAAGGCTGCAGCGGGGGAGGGGGAAGATTCGATGCGGGAATGATGTATTATACACCACAGATCTGGTGCAGCGATAATACCGATGCAATCAACAGAACGATAATCCAATACGGATCGTCCTTCTTCTATCCGGCGTCTGTGACCGGCTCGCATGTGTCAGCAGTTCCGAACCACCAGACCAGCAGGATCACAAGTCTGAAGACCAGGGGAATCACTGCCATGGCAGGTACCTTTGGGTATGAGATGAATCCGGCACATTTGAGTACAGAGGAAAAGGATGTCATCCGGGAACAGATCAGGACGTATCGGAAGTACGAAGCGTTGATCTGTCAGGGAGATTATTATCGTCTTTCCGATCCTTGTTCCGATGCACATTCTGCGTGGATGTTTGTTTCCCGGGATCAAAAAAAGGCTCTTATAAATGTGGTCAGACTTGAGGTCCAAGGGAACATGCCAACAACCTATGTGAGGCTTCGGGGACTGAAACGGGACAGAGTTTATGTGGATGATGCTACAGGAAAAGTGTATTTCGGTGCTGCACTCATGGAAATCGGGATTCCGCTTGCTGCCCCGACGGAAGACTACGAAGCATATCAATGGTCATTGACGGAGATGGACACGGCGCACAAACTGTATGAGAAGATAAAGGAGCATATCCGTGTGGGAGAGAACAAAACTGTGATCAGTCTGTTCGGCGGTTCCGGATGCGGCAAAACAACCATGGCTGCAGGAATCAGCCAGCTTCTGCGTAAGGACGGAATTGGTTGTTATGTACTTGCCGGAGACAATTATCCCAGAAGAATTCCAATGCGCAATGATGAAGAGCGACAGAGGATATACGAGACGTCAGGAACGGACGGTCTGACCGGGTATCTTGGAACGCCGGAGGAGATTCTCTTTGAGGAGATCAATCAGGTCATTGAGGCGTTCAAAGCAGATAAGCCTTCTGTATCTGTAAGAAAGATGGGAAGAAGGGACGGTGAGATCGGGTATGAAAACATCCATGTCCGTGATACACAGATCCTTCTGATCGAGTGGACACACGGCGGAAGTGAATATTTGTATGGGGTGGATCTGTCGATTTACATAGACAGTACCCCGGAAGAAACATTATACAAACGGATAAAGCGGAACAGAGATACAAATACAGCCGGAGAATTGATCCGGACGGTTCTGGAAATCGAACAGGAAAAGTTGGTAATGCAGTCCAAATGGGCCCAAATTGTTGTAGGCAGGGATGGTGATATTTATGAACAATAAACCTATGCTAAATGCATATCCGGACAGTATGGGCGGAACTTTGTCGGACATTGTTTCTCTGCTGTCCGGGGAGGATTTGAAGGATGTCTTCGGCTCCTTCTACATTCTGCCAAGTCTCTACCATTCGGATCTGGACAGAGGATTCTCCGTGATCGATTATGATATCAACGAGAAGCTGGCTGACAAGCGGGATCTGGAAGCTTTGAAGCGGTTGGGAATTGATCTGAAACTGGATTTTATCCTGAATCATGCTTCCGCACAATCACCACAATTCGTGGATCTTGTGAACCGGGGCGATCGGTCGGAATACAGAGATTTTTTTATTCACTGGAATGATTTCTGGAAGGGGTATGGCACCATGACGGAGGAAGGGTATATCAAGCCGGATCCGGAATATCTGCAGAACATGTTTTTCCGTAAGCCGGGACTTCCGTTGATGATGGTACAATTTCCCGACGGAACAAGGGTTCCATACTGGAACACATTCTATCAGGAAGAACATTACCCGCTGTATCTCGGACAGATGGATTTGAATATCAAATCGCCGAAGGTATGGGACTATTACAAAGATACACTGGCAAAGATCGCCTCTTACGGAGCAGATATCGTGAGACTGGATGCCTTTGCATATGCGCCCAAGGAACCGGGAGCGAAGAATTTTCTGAACGAACCGGGAACCTGGGAATTACTTCGGAAGATTCAGGAAATCGCAGCTCCCTACAAGCTCACACTGTTGCCGGAGATTCATGCGGCGTATGAGGAACAGATCTATACCAAGATCGCGGAACAGGGATATATGACCTATGATTTTTTCCTGCCAGGACTGGTCATCGATGCTATCGAGAATAAGCGGAGCAGATATCTTGCGGCATGGGCGAGAGAGCTTGTGGAGAAGAATATCAGAGTAGTGAATATGCTGGGGTGTCATGATGGCATTCCGCTTCTGGACCTGAAAGGAATCCTGCCGGAAACAGACATTCGAGACCTGATCGACCGGATTGTGGATCGCGGTGGACTGGTCAAGAATCTGCACGGACAGAAAAATATGTATTATCAGGTAAATGCAACGTATCTGAGTGCACTGGGAGATTCCGAGCAGAAACTTCTGATGGCCAGGGCAATCCAGTTATTTATGCCGGGTAAGCCGCAGATATGGTACCTGGATCTATTTGCCGGGAAAAATGACTATGAGGCCGTAAGAATGGCGGGTGAGTCCGGGCACAAGGAGATCAACAGGACAAATCTGTCGATGGAACAGATCGGGACGGCGTTAAAGACTAGGGTTGTGAAAAAGCAGATTGAGATGATCCGTTTCCGAAATTCATGTAAGGCGTTCAAAGACGGGGCAGGAATACGGATTGAGGAAGACGGAGAAGGAATTCTTCGGATTATCTGGCAGAATGAAGAATGCAGTGCGGAACTGATGGTGGATCTGATGAAAGAAACGTATGAGATAAAGGAAACAGTGGATGGGTCAGTTTGACCTCTCCACTGTTTCTTTGCGTTTCATGCGGTCGTGATATTCCGCGGTTGCCGCAAACATAACGTCACCGCTGGAGTTCAGGGCAGTTTCGACGGAATCCTGCACAACACTGATGATGAATCCTACAGCAACCACCTGCATGGCCACCGCATTGTCGATACCGAACAGGGAGCATGCCATGGGGATCAGGAGCAGGGAACCACCCGCTACGCCGGAAGCTCCGCAGGCACCCAGCGTTGCCAGGAGACTCAGAATCAGAGCGGTAGGCACATCCACGGATACACCCAGGGTATGAGCCGTTGCCAGCGTCATTACGGTAATGGTGATGGCTGCACCGTCCATGTTAATCGTGGCACCGAGCGGGATGGATACGGAATAGAAATCCTTCTCCAGACCGAGTTTCTCGCACAGATTCATGTTGACGGGAATGTTGGCTGCCGAACTTCTGGTGAAAAAAGCAGTCAGACCGCTTTCCTTCAGACACCGAAACACAAGCGGATATGGGTTCCGCTTCAGAAAAACAGCAACGATGAGGGGATCCACGATCAGTGCTACGGCAAGCATACAACCGACTAACAGTCCCAATAGTTTTCCGTAGGTCGTGAAGATGGACAGACCGCTCTCGGAAACGGATTCATATACAAGTCCCAGAATGCCGATGGGTGCAAACTGGATGATCCATCTGACTGCATGGGAGATGACCTCTGAAAAATCCGAAATAACAGTTTTCGTGGTTTCTTTCGCGTACATTTTTAACCCAAGACCAATGATGACGGACCAGAAAAGAACACCGATATAGTTGGCACTGGATACGGAATCCAGGGGATTGGATACCATATTGGCCAAAAGATTGGTGAAAATCTCCCCAATTCCTTCCGGCGGATTGCCCGTCGTGGTTTCCGTCAGGGCAATGGTCACGGGGAAGAGGAAACTTCCGGCAACGGCCACGAGGGCAGCCAGAAGCGTACTCAAAAGATAGAGAATAATGACAGTTCGAAAACGCCTGCCGATTCCTTGTTTCGCTCCGGCAATAGCACTCATGACAAGAAGAGCCACCAATATTGGGGCAACTGCCTTCAAGGCTCCTACGAAGACGGTGCCCGGAATAGCGAATGCTGTGATCCCCGGGCATGTGACGCCAAGCACGGCACCGATCACAAGACCCAAAAATATTTTCAAAACAAGATTTGTTGAAGTCCATAATCTGATGAATCTGCGCATGTAATCCTCCAAATCCATAATCTAAAAGATAGTATATACCATTTTCCGTTTTCTGAAAAGGGAACTGCTGTGGTTGCCGATATTTGCAAACGACAGGGGGAATGGACCTGGATACAATGTATTCCCGCAGCTATATTGTATTTCCCGGATACGCAATTCAAAAATGCATTGCGTATTGTCACAGTTCATGACATAATGATGCTATGGGTACAGAACGAAAACAGATGGAGGACATTAGAATGGCGAATGACAGAAGACCGGATGATATGGTTAGAATCACAACCCCTGAACTGGCACAGGCATTTATCGATGAACAGGTAAAACTGGTACAGGAGCAGGTGGGGGACAAAAAAGTACTGTTGGCACTCTCCGGTGGTGTAGACTCATCCGTAGTAGCCGCACTGCTGATCAAAGCAATCGGCAAGCAGCTGGTGTGCGTCCATGTCAATCATGGATTGTTGCGGAAAGGCGAGCCGGAACAGGTCATCGAAGTGTTCCGCAATCAGATGGACGCGAATCTGGTATATGTGGACGCAACGGATCGCTTCCTGGACAAGCTTGCAGGAGTAACGGATCCTGAGAAGAAGAGGATGATCATCGGCGGTGAGTTTATTGAGGTGTTTGCAGAGGAAGCCCGTAAACTGGAGGGAATTGAATTCCTGGCACAGGGAACCATCTGGCCGGATATTCTGGAGAGTGAGCACGGAATCAAAGCCCATCATAATGCGGGCGGTCTTCCGGAAGATATGAAATTCGAACTGGTTGAGCCGGTGAAGATTCTGTTCAAGGACGAGGTTCGTATTGTAGGTAAACAGTTGGGACTTCCGGACGGAATGGTATTCCGTCAGCCGTTCCCGGGACCGGGACTTGGCGTGAGATGTCCGGGCGCCATCACACGTGATCGCCTGGAAGCGGTTCGTGAGTCCGATGCAATCCTGCGCGAGGAGTTTGCGAAGAACGGTCTGGAAGGGAAAGTCTGGCAGTATTTCACAGTGGTTCCTGATTTCCGATCCACCGGTATTAAGGACGGAAAGCGTGCTTTTGAGTGGTCCGTTATCATTCGTGCCGTGAATACCACGGATGCCATGACAGCCACTGTTGAGAACATTCCTTTTGAACTGATGTGTCATATCGTAGATCGTATCGTGAAAGAGGTGCCGGGGGTAAACCGCGTGTTGTATGACTTCACACCGAAACCTACGGGAACGATTGAGTTTGAATAATGTACATGAGCCAAGAAATGCCGAATTTACGGCGTTT
>JAEDCX010000072.1 GCA_016293925.1 Lachnospiraceae bacterium
ATGGTATATCACATGACCAGGATCGGCGAGGAATCCGGTAATGTGGAAGAGATGCTGGCCAAAATGGCAGATTACTATGACGAAGAGGTCGAGATGGCAGTACAGTCTCTGATGGAGGCGATGCAGCCGTTTATCATCATCCTACTGGCAGGCATTGTCGGATATCTCGTAGCGGCATGCCTTGCCCCGATGCTGGGTATGTACGAATCACTGAACAATTTATAATCGGTCATAAGCCGCGTAGGGACGGCTTTTGATACAAAAAACAAAAAGGAGACTAATTTTATGAAAAAGAACAAAAACAAAGGTTTCTCATTGGTCGAGCTGATTATCGTAATTGCCATCATGGTAGTATTGGCAGCTGTATTGGCTCCGCAGTTCATCAAGTATGTGGAGAGCTCCAAGCAGTCTACAGATATCAGCAACGTCGGATCCTACAAGACAGCGATCGAGGCATATGTAGCAGACAAAATGCCGGATGATGACGTTGAACTGTATGTTGATCCTGAGAAAGGTATCTATGCAAGCATTGATTTGTCCGATGAGGGCCTTGCAGCAGGGGAAGCTACTGCTACCAAATTAAGATCCACCGGATGGGGAGATGCCAAGGTTACCTATACATACGACAGCGCTACATTTAAGTGGACTGTGGTAAGTCTGGAGAATAGCAAGAATCCGAAAAAGGATATGAATTCTGCTTTCGAGAACTAATAAGGAGTAACGTGCATGGGCCTCACAATAGCGTTTTATGTTACAATCTTTGTTTTCGGGATCGTGATCGGTTCTTTCCTGAATGTTCTGATTTACCGTATTCCCAGACATGAGAATATTGCCGTTGTGAGGTCCCACTGCATGCAATGTGGGTATCAGCTGAAGTGGTACGATCTGTTTCCCATCTTCAGTTACCTGTTTCTGAGAGGAAAATGCCGCAAATGCAAGGCAAAGATCAGTGTTCAGTACCCCCTGGTGGAGGCGCTGAACGGGATCCTCTATGTGGTTGTTTTTGTATTCATGTATCAGCAGACTACAGATTCCCTACTCTGTTGCGTGCTGTACTGTATGCTGGGTTCCGCGCTTCTGGCACTCAGCGTCATTGATTTCAGAACCTATGAGATTCCGGTGGGATTCAATCTCTTCATCGGACTACTGGGAGTGGCACGGATTGTCACAGATTATGAGAATTGGCTGCAGTATGTGATCGGCGGAGTATCCGTCAGTCTGTTTTTACTGCTGTTGTTTGTGTTAAGCAACGGTCAGGCGATCGGTGGGGGAGATGTGAAACTGATGGCTGCCTGCGGGCTGTTGCTGGGGTGGAAGAGCATTATTCTGGCATTCTGCATCGGATGTCTTCTGGGTGGCATCATCCATCCGATCCGAATGAAGATCGCCGGGGAAGGCAGAGTACTGGCCATGGGGCCATATCTGTCGATCGGAGTGATGATCGCTGCCCTGTTCGGTACACAGTTGATCAATCAATATCTTGAAATATGCGGGCTGTGAGGATCAGCCCTTACCATACATACGAAAAGGGATAAAAGAATAATCCGGATGGAAGCCGTCTCTTCCGGAAACGGCTGACCGGTAGTAAGGAGCCATCATGTCCAGAATACTCAGCATTGAAGTCGGAAGTTCATTTACCAGAATATGTGAGACGGATTTTCGTTCCAAATCTCCGAAAGTGTATAAGAGTCTTACGATTCCGAATCCGGAGAATCTTGTGGATGACGGATTCATCAATGAGAATCCGGATTTTGTTTCCGCTTTAAAATTCGCGCTTGCGGACAGCAAAATCAGAACCAAGCAGGCGGTGTTCAGTGTCACTTCTTCCAGAATTGTGACCCGTGAGGCAGTACTTCCTGTCATGAAAGAAGCACAATTGGATGCCATGATCCGGACTAACATCTCGGATTACATTCCGGTTGATCCCAACAATTTTGAGATTGCCCATATGGTACTGGGAACCGTTACGGACACGGACGGAACCACCAAAAACAGGGTTCTGATTCTCACGGCAGACAAGAAGCTGGTGGAGAACTACAGAACATTTGCAGAAGCCTGCGGACTGAAGATGAATTGTCTGGACTATTCCGGTAATTCCGTGTTCCAGATTATGAGAAACGTCTGCAAGGAAGAGACCGAACTGGTCGTCAAGGTGGAAGAGCGGAGTACGGTCTGCACCATCATCAATGATAAAAACCTGATGATGCAACGGAATATCCCCTACGGTATCGATTCTGCCGTGCAGGCGGTGATAAACAGTACCTATTACAGTGAGAATACCTACGAGGATGCGCTGGAACTGCTGAAAGGGAAAACCGTCTTACGGAATGTGATGTACGAGAGAACCCGTGTTCTGGAGGCGGAAGATAGCCCGGAGGATACCGAGAAGGTGAGAATGGCCAGAACGGAGATCACAGGAGCGCTGGATGTACTGATCGGTAATATTTCCCGTGTGGTGGATCTGTACAATAATAAGAATCCGGAGAAGATGATCCGGCATGCCAGCATTATCGGTCTGGGATCGGATATTTCCGGCTTGTCCAAATTGTTTACGAATGAACTGGGAATCAGAACTTCCTTTGTCAATACGGTTGCCGGACTGAATTTCACGAAGATGTCCGGTGAGAAGGGCTATGGACAGTATGTTGCCACAGTGGGTGCGGCAATGGCTCCGGTGGGGTTCTTAAGTCTTGAGAGACGGAAGAACGATATGATGAATGTGAACTACCGGACTGCATCGATTCTGTGCGCGGTACTGTTCGGACTGATATGCGGATATATGCTCTTTTCCGCAAGGATGAACCTGAAGACGGAGGAGGACATCAGAGCGGAACTGAAACGGAAGGAAATCACCTATTCCGAAGGGGAGCGGGTCCTCAATCGGCTGGAGAATGTCAAGAGTCTGTACGCAGAGGTTCAGACCGGATATCTGACAACAGCCAGTCCCAACGACAATCTGCTTACGTTTCTGGAGGAGATGGAGCAGAAACTTCCTTCTGACATCGTAATCGGCGAATTCACTTCCGATACAGAGCTTGTGTCGATGAAGATTATCTGTTCGGAACTGGAGGAAGCAGGATACGTAATTGATACCATCCGGCACTTTGACAGTCTGATGACGGTGAGCGTCAGCACCATTACCAGAGAAGAGATAGAGGATGAAAACGCGGCGGAGCAGATGGAAGGCAAGGGTGCCGGAGCGGGCACGGCCGGTTCCGAAAGCGGGGAAACGGACGATACGGATCCGGATGCGTTATACAATTACTCATTTACAATCAATGGCGTATACTATCCGGTGATTGCTTCTCCGGCTGAGACGGAAACGGAGTAGGGGGGACGCAGATATGAAGAAACCAACAGCAAAAAATGTATTTGCAATCGTTGTCCTTCTGGGAATTGTAGCGACGGCACTGGTTTATTTTCTTTTTTTCATGAAATGGAATGAGGAAGCAGACAGTGTCCGCAGTGCGAATACGCAACTGAGACAGAGAGTGAACGAATTATATGATCATTATCAGAAGATCGAGGAATACAATACCCAGACGGATCTGCTGATCGGGGAGATCGATAAGCTGGTAGATTGTTTCCCGGCAGATGTCCGGGAAGAGGATGCCATTCTCCTGGCATTGCAGATGCGCCGGGATACTACCATCGGATATGCGGGAATCAATATTGCGGAACGGGAATCTCTGGCAACGGTTTCCCGTCAGGTGATTGCCAATGCGGATGTGGAACAGTATTCCTCGGAACTGATGTTTGTACAGCGTGTGGCGTCCTACACGAGTACTCTGACCTATGAGGATCTGAAGAGTATGGTCCGGACCATTCATGACAGTCCGTACCGCCGGTGTCTGAACAATATCATGTTACAGCGCAACGAAGAGGATAACATCCTGGAGGGCACTGCGGAAGTGACATTCTATTCTCTGACCGGTACCGGAAAAGAGTACAGTGAAGTGGATTTCGGGGAATATGCGCTGGGACTTCAAAATCTGTTCGGACTTACTGATGAGCAGGAACTGGAATCGGATGGAGCAGTGACGGAATAAACAATGAGAAGACGAAAACGATCCGGACAACTGAATAATAAAGGATTTTCCCTGGTGGAGGTGTTGGTTGCCATTGTGATTCTCGCAATTGCCACCGGCCCGCTGCTCAGTTCGTTTGTGTCTGCGATCCGATACAATGCAAGGGCAAAGGAGAAGCAGTATACCATGGGCGCAGCCCAGTCTGTCATGGAAAGCTTTAAGGCATATGACCTGAAGTCATTGGTTGCTCAGTTCGGAGATCCGGATGAGCCTTTCCGTGTTTATCCCACCGGAAGTATGGGAGAATACCGGGTGGCTGTACCGGAGGAGGGTTCCGACACCTATGTTTTTGCACTGCAGGATATGGAGTACGAAGGGAAACGGTATGATGCAAAGGTGGAGGTAAAGCCTTCCGCACTGACCTCTTCCATGGGGGATGTGTACAATACCACGGTGGTTCAGACCAAGACCATCAATGCGTATTATGATGCCATTTACCGGGGGTCTCCGTATGAAGATATCAACGCGATGAATCTGGTAAACAACAATGTGGTCAGATTCCTGAATGTGCTGGATGAGAAATGCTACGGAGACTACTACGAGGATTATACGGTGGATTCTCTCGTGCAGTCCAGGATTGACGTGGTCAAAGAGACCAAAGTAGTGATTACGGGCGATGAAACCACCCAGAAGGCAACGGTCACACGAACCTATCTCTACCGTGCCCTGAACTACCCTGTCATGAATGCATCCGGAGAGATGGATTACTATCATATCTGGGATTTCAAAACGAAGAATGAGGACTATACCTACAATCCGCATTTCCTCTGGAAACCCGGGGAAGTACTGGATGATTATGATTATAACGTGGCATATTCCGATGTCATCTACGATAATACAGCCACATCTTCCTACGCCAAGCTGGATGATCTGTATTTCTTCTATTATCCGGCCTATGAGAACGCGTTGTATGGGAACGCGCTGGGAATTAAGAACTTCGGTTATCAGGAGATTATTATTTTCGAGAATTATACGGGACGGAATATCAATGTTCATATGGTGAAACAGAAAAATCCGCTTCTTACCGATGTTACCATTACGATGCTGGATAATCTGTATCAGCCTTCCGTTACCGTGGATCAGGGGCCTGTGACGCTGGTACATAACCTGAAAGAGAATCTGGGCGGCGGAACCATAACAGGGAATCCGTCGAGATGGACCGGGATTGGAGAGTACCATTCCTGCGCGGATATCCTGCATAAGGAGAACGTCAATATGCTGTACGATGTGACGGTTTCGGTTTATCAAAACGGACAGTATGAGGAAGGCTTTACGGGAGAACCAATGGTAACGCTGAACGGAACAATGAATGATTGATGGGTGAGAAGATTATGCGAGCATCCGGAAGAACAAAACTGAACAACAGAGGATCTGCGATCGTCACTGTGATTGTCGTGATTGCCTTCATGGCAATTCTGGCAACTACGGTGCTCTATCTGTCCAGCGTTAACTACCGCATGAAACGGGAGGACCTGAAGACCAAGCAGGGGTTCTATGAGGCGGAGACTGCCCTGGAAGAACTGCGTGGTGCGCTGATGGTAGAGAGCAGCAGGGCATGTGATGCCGCCTACAAGAGAGTGGCAAGCAATTATGCGTCCACCGATGCGTATACCAGATACGCTACATTTCAGGATGTTTATTTCCAGACCCTGGAAGGAAACTGGAGGAAGAAGCTGCTCAATGCAGCAGACCCTGCGAACCCCTATACCTACGAACAGGTACTGCAGCATCTGGTATCAAATAAATATGCATCCTCCGTTCATGTGAACGCCTCCGTTGCGGATGCGGGAGAACTGGATCTGTCCCACAGTGCGGACGGGTATGCAATTCTGCCCGGCGTGAAACTGGTCTATACAGATGATCAGGGGTATGTAACGATCATTGAAACAGATTTTCTGCTGACGGTCCCCAAATTCAATTTCGGTTCGGATGCGTCGCTGACGACGGAGAATGGGGATGTCTCCAAGGACCGGACGGATATCAGTATGGCAGAATATGTGCAGTATTATAACTGGGTGAAGAAATAACCGGGGACAGACGGCTCTGCCGGGCAAAGGGGATGAATGATCTATGAAACGTAACAATAGAGGGTATTCTCTTGTTGAATTGATTGCAGTGATAGCGATTCTGGCTGTAGTTGCCGCCGGAAGCTTCGTCAGCATCAATTTGATTTCAGGCCGTCCGGCGATCAAGGCGGCAAATCTGCTCACGCAGACACTGCGGTCCGCGAGATTGACTGCCTCCGGCAAACTGGAGAATACAGTGACAATCTATCGGGATTCTGCCGGTAATCTCTATGCGGAAGTGTCGTTTACCGACGGAAACGGCAATGCGTTGACAAATCAGACAAAACTGGGCGACAAACGGGTGAAAATGTCATACAAGGTATCCGGAGAAACCGCGGAGAGGGAACTGAACACGTCGGCGGATGATCCGCTGGTTCTGCAGTTTGATCGGGCAACGGGTGCCTTTCGGCCTACAGTAGGAGGCAAATACTGTACGGAAATCCGTACATCCAAAGCAAATAAAACAGGTACCGTCATACTTCACTATCTTACGGGAAAGATCGTAGTGAAATAGCACAGCAACGTGGGAGGAATTCACATGCGTATACTGGACAGAATCAGAAGAGTATGGAAGGAAAACCGGGGAATCTCCCTTGTGGAGATCATGTGTGCTCTCGGGGTAATGGGACTGATCAGTTTCTCTGTGGCATCCATGGTCATCTCCAGTTCCCGTTCCTATACGAGGGGAACGACGGAGGTAAATCTCCAGCAGGAGAGCCAGTTTACGGCGAATCTGGTGGGGAATCTTGTGATGGACTCCATCGGAGACATTGAGTATACGGCGGATGCTGTCGGTACGACCATGAAAATCCGGAAAACAGATGCGGAATATGTGTTGGAATATGTCAATGCAGACAACTGCATCTATTGTTCCATGTATGATACTGTGGGGAATCTGATGGCGGGGGATCAGCTGCTGGCTGAAAATGTAACCGGCTTTCATGCGGATATTACCGATTTTGGCAGTAACGGAAATGTGAAGATGTATCTTGGACTGGCACAGGGAACCCGGACTTATGCCGCCGATTATACCATGACATCCAGAAACGGATTGATTCATACCTCCACCATGGAGAGCGCAGTTACGATCGTGACCGAGAACCGAATTCTTATGGAGCCTTCCCAGGAGGTTACACTGATGGCCACGGTTATCGGAACAACGGAAACGGATCTGAACTGGATTCTGATGGGAAATACCTCTGCCGATTCCGTGGTATACCGTGATATGACTGGCAATTGGAAATTGAAGATGGGCAGGGATGAAGATGCAGAGTCCATGACCCTGTTTGCACAGACAATCGCAAAAAAAGAGGATGGTACAACCCCGCTTGGTCAGGCAAACGTATCGGTTCTGTTGCGACGCGTCAATACCGTGCGGCTGAGCAGTACGCTGGATTCCGGCGAGGACATGAAGACAGGTGCGGTATATACGATCAGTGCGTCGGTAGAAGGATATCATCTTGATATAACCGGTTTGGATTCTGATTTTGAACATGCGGACCGGAATTACAAGCCGTATGTGGCAACGAGGAATATTCAGTGGAATTCCGTATTTACCGTGAACGGTGCGGCAGTGTGGAATCCTGCGGATTACTATACGGTACTGGATTCCAACGGTAACGAGGGCGGCGGAACCTGCTATTACAGGATCCGTCTGAATCAGGATATCCAGAATGGATATCAGTTCATGCTGACTGCTACGGCCAAACACCCGGAAGGTATGATGGGAGGCGTTGTGACTAACAAAACAGGCGTCGGTTATGATCACGTGTACGGATACTGGTGGTTGTTCAAAAACTACTATACATACAATGGAGACGCCCTGCAGCGAAGCAGTGACAACAGTCTCGGCAACTTCACCTCCTTCGATTCCCTGAAGAGTGTGATGGCTGCCAAATATTACGGCACGGGCGAATCTCCCTTTGAACCGCGGAAGTATCACAGATACAGACAGGTATTATCAGAAGATGCGGAAGGCAATCGTACCTATGGACCCTGGACACACTGGAGAAAGAATCCGGAGAACAACAACGACCTGGATATCAACCTGCGACCGTTGGTTCTGTCTTTTGATTTCAACAGGGCTTATGAAGTACAGGTATGCATGACGATCTATGATACCAACAGGAATGTGACGGTCTGGCCGATTTATGGTTCCACGCCGCAGAGTGGCGATTATATTGCCTTGGATGTTCCGAAAGAGTCTTATATCATGGATGGTATCGTGAATCCCGTTACGGTGCGGTTCAATAAATGGACCGATCATCTGATCTGGGACAGTGTAACCGGTTACGGAAGTGAGGATGCACCATATATTCTCCACATGACCGGTTCAGAGGTAACGGACAGTTTCAACTATGCATCCCATACCGGATATAAGGAAAATGAACTGGGCAACTATCTGACCTACCGGATGCAATATTTCGACGAGGCGGAGAGCCGCTGGAAGGATGTATCGGGCGGAAAGGCAGAGATCAGCCAGCAGGGTGTTCATTGTGTCATGCGGTTCCGGCAGACCGGCAGATACAGAGTGCTGGTTTGCTGCTCCAACATCAATTCCTATGCGTGGAACGGATCGAATTATATTCAGACGCCGTCACGGAGCTATGATCTTTTCCAAACGGATACGGGAGTGGGGATCTTCTACTACTCGGTTCAGTGATGCAGGCAGATGATTCGGCAGGTTTGACAGAAGAGTTGAACGAGATCATTGAGGAACTGGGTCAGAGCATCGAATTCTGGAATATTTCATAGGATGGATCGATATTTCATGTCCGCCGGGAATTATGATATCGCTGTCCGGGAAAACGGGAGTTGGCGGATATATTTGTAGAAAATGCCGAAAATCAAGGCTGTAAATAGTTGTCAATTCGTGCCGTTTGTTGTATAATGGATTTCAATAACAATAGATCAATAATCCGTGCTTTTTTGATGCGGATTATTGTATTCTATGAGGGAGAAAAGAGGGTGCGAATATGACAAGAAACAGGAAAATGTCAACAACAATAACCTGCAGCATTGCAATCATTACGGTTGTCTGTATCGGATTGTTGTTTTTCCTGCAGTACAGGGATACGTCCTCTGTCATGCGGAAAACGGCAACGAACAACATGACCACCGGTCTGGAGGCCCAGGCGAAGATCATTGATGACTATGTGAAATCATCAGAGACGCTGTTGCATCAGTTTGCTTCTTCTCCGTCACTCAGGAATCTGCTGAAGAACCAGAGCGACCCGGAATTGCAGGCGATTGCACAGAATTACAACCTTCAGTACTATGCGAACCTGAGCGGTTGGGAAGCCGTATACCTTGCCAATCTTCAGACATGTACATTGACTCACGCGAATGCAGGTGCGATCGGAATGATCCTGAGAACCGGCGATGCAGTCGGTCCCTATATCGGTGAGATGGAAGAATGTGAGAACGGATTGCTGAATACCGGTGTATTGAAGTCCCCGGCTTCCGGCAAGATGATTCTGAACATGAGATGTCTGGTATATGATACGGACGGTAAGACCAAACTCGGTTTCGTAGGTGGCGGTCCTTTCATTCAGACACTGGGAGAACTGTTGGATGATCTGAAGGTAGATGGTCTTGAAAACGTAGAGTATTCCATTATCGACAGCAATTCCCAGCAGTATGTTCTGAATGCGGACGAGGCTCTGATCGGTGAAGTGATTGAGCCGGAAAACGTACAGATGAACAAGGTGTTTGAACTTGTTCAGCAGGGAAAAGAGGATGGAAACTTCGGGTATAGTGTAGGCGGTAAGAAATACATTATGACCTACAAATTCCTTCCGGAGTATCACCTGATTCTGACGATGTTTGATACGGAGGATGAGGTGTTCAGCCAGAGCAGAACCATTGCTATCAGATTGCTGATTTACTGCGCTGTGACATTGCTGATGATTCTCATTACCGTGTTCTTTGTATCCAGATCCATTACGATGCCTTTGAAGAAGGTTGAGAATGCCGTGAATGAATTGAGCAATCTGACCCTGACGAAGAATCGTGACATACAGAAGTATGTGGGAACCAGAAGCGAGGCCGGAACGATAGCAACCTCGGTGGATAATCTGGCGAACGTATGGAGCGATATCCTGGAAGTGATGGATGGATGCTCAACCTCTCTGAATGAGGGTACGACGACGATGAAAGATACCGTAGTATCCCTTGCGGACTGCGCTACAGATAACATGGCAACAACAGAAGAGTTGTCTGCAGGTATTATGAGCACCAACGGTTCCATCCAGCAGATGAACACAGAGGTTAATACGATTACGGAACTTGTTCGTCAGGTAAATGAACAGGTGAACAATGGTAGCCGGAAGAGTGATGTACTGCTCGACTCTACCAAAGAAATGGTAGAAAATGCAGAGCAGACGCTGAAGTCTACCGAAGAGAAGATCAAACAGACCCGTGAGAAGATCGGTAAGGCTTTGGAGGAATTGCAGGCACTGACCAAGATCAATACGATGGCGGATCAGATTCTGGATATCACCAGTCAGACCAATCTGTTATCACTGAATGCTTCTATTGAGGCTGCAAGAGCCGGAGAAGCCGGACGGGGGTTTGCAGTTGTTGCAGGTGAGATCGGTAATCTGGCAACCAGTTCTTCCCGGACTGTGAATGAGATTCAGACCATTTGTCAGGATACGAATTCCAGCATCACCAATATTGAGAAATGCTTCGAAGAGATACTGGATTTCATGGAGAAGGATGTTGCTACCTATTTCAAGAATATTGCACAGACCAGTGAACAGTGTCACAGCGATGTGGATGAATTGAAGCGGATGATTCAGGAGATTGAAGCAACCTCTGCAGGTGTTGTGGATTCCGTAGATAATATTCAGACACAGACAGAGGCGATCTATTCTGCATCCAATGAGAATGAGGCCGGAATCGGTAATATCATTGACAAGACAGAGATCACCAATCAGATGGCTGAGAAGATCAATGCGCTTGTTTCCGCGCAGAAGGAGAAAGCAGAACAGATCAACGAGATCGTCCGTCAGTTCAAGCGCTAGTTTGTAGTTGGTTGGAGAGCCTGACAAGGCATAGGAAAGTTCAGTGGAGATACACGGATCATTGGCTGCAATGTAATGACATTGCAGCCAATGTGATAGAAAAAGGCATTGCCGATGAGGCAAAATACGCAGTAGTAAGGAGATAGTAACGTGAGACTGGTAACGCGTTCAGATTTTGATGGATTGGTATGTGGAGCACTGCTGTTGGAGGCAGGAATTGTGGATAGCTGGAAATTTGCGCATCCGAAGGATCTTCAGGATGGTCTGGTTGAGGTTGACGAGAACGACTGTCTTGCAAACGTTCCGTATGTAGAGGGGTGTGGGTTGTGGTTCGATCATCATTCCAGTGAGTTTGAACGTCAGCAGCTGGAGGGTAAGTATAAGGGCGAGAGCCGTATTACACCGTCCTGCGCACGTATTATCTATGAATACTACGGCGGCAAAGAACGTTTCCCGATGTTTGATGATATCATGGAAGCGGTTGACAAGGTAGATTCCGGTAATCTGACCATTGATGAGGTGATGAATCCTACCGGGTGGATTCTGGTGGGGTTTCTGATGGATCCCAGAACCGGTCTGGGCCGTTGGAGAGATTTCACGATCTCCAATTACCAGTTGATGGAGAAACTGCTGGTTGCGTGCCGTGAGTTGTCAACGGAAGAGATTCTGGCTCTGCCGGACGTGCAGGAGCGCATTGCGGTGTACCGGGAGCAGACAGAGAAGTTCAAAGAGATGGTGCTTGCGCATACGCGCACGGAAGGGAATGTGATTATTTCCGACCTGAGAGGGGTGAACCCGATCTATACAGGAAACCGGTTTATGATCTATTCCATGTATCCGGAGCAGAATATTTCGGCTTGGATCGTCAGCGGTCGTGGTGGCGAGGGATGTTCTGCAGCGGTTGGTTACAGCATTCTGAACAGAACCAGCAATGTGAATGTCGGAAGCCTTATGCTCAAGTACAACGGCGGAGGGCACAGAAAGGTTGGTACCTGCCAGTTCACCAATGAGAGCATGGAAACGGAACTTCCCAAGATGTTGCGGGAACTCTGTGAGTTGGCAAATCAATAATGAAAAGAGAGATAGAA
>JAEDCX010000119.1 GCA_016293925.1 Lachnospiraceae bacterium
CACAAGAGAAATCCTCTCCTGCCTCGGCCAAATGTATGTCGGCGATGAGCGTTTCACACAGCACATCGACCAATACGGCGCAGGAACGGCAGCATTTATGGCGGCAGCGATAGAGATATATACCCGCTGAACCAGACAGAAACCACTGCATTTCCCTCGACTTTCTTATTGGAATAGTCTTTGCAAATGCAGTGGTTTTATTGCTGCTTTCCAATTCACACTTTCCATTGGCATAGGTATTGGACATTCAATAACTTGCCAAGAGAGAGAAACGTAATTGGAGAATCGATGCCCAATCATTGAGAAACCGGCATATGTTTAGAGAAATATGCCTGACAATACGGGCCAAAAAAGGGTACAGATAGGTGCGTGGTTCATGAGGCGGAATCGCATTCCAGGCCGCAAGATAAGTATCATTCTCGCATTCTTCTGCAGTCTGTGAATCATTCACAATTCCATACGCCAGGGAATATAGTCGGGAACCATATTTTTCACTTGTATAAGTAATCGCTGCTTCCTCACGCATTAGATAAATGTCAACAATCTGGCTGTCGTTCATTGGTTTTGTTTTCCTTTCGTCACTCATCAATGCCTTTCACTATCATAAGCACCTTTTATATCAATATCCTAGCATCCATTCGTTTGCATGTCACTCAATCGGTGATTGGAAGATATCGCGAAACGCCCCTTTTGAAGTTGTAATTTTCGCCCCAGATGATTGGATTAACCTTTGTATCTTTTGTTATTCCACTCAAGACCATAGGTTTGTAGTAAAAAACGATTACCGACATTCATTATTTCTATAGGGTATACTTTTCTCTCAATTATCTTCATAAATAACGGCTCCATAACCGATTTAGGCTATATTCGAGATCAAATTTTTAACCTAATTTAGTAAATTCAAATACTTTTCTACAATCTGCATGGTTTCTTCAATGCTTCTTTTCTCATCTCTCAGAAGTACATGAAACCCGGAATGAAGAAACATATCATAGTTCTCCTGCGAATTGATTCTGGATAAGCACTCACGAAAATTAGCCATCGCAGCAGACGGATCCTTTTCTTGCAGCAATAGTTGATAGAGAAATTGTTTCTCCCTGTCCGGTCTGTCAAAGAATCTTGATACGGAGATCTGGGGGTCTGCCAGCATAATCATCACATGATTCACATCTGATATTTCTCTAAGTGTTTCCGGCGAAATATTCGTATCTACGAAAATCTTTTTATCTGTCTTTGTAACAAGTTCCTCCAGTATCCTCAGTTCCAGAATCTCACATTCCTTTGATCCACCAGCCACCCAGGATGCATATTCCTCCGGCGTTCTTCTGATAAAATCAGCCCAATCTGTCAACTGCGCCATATACCCCAGATTCGGGAATTCTTCATAGTCGATACTATCCATCAAAGCTTCGTGATAATTCTCTTCACAAGCAATTCCGTCATACTTTTCTGCAAGTCTTTTGACCATCGTTGACTTCCCTGCATAGGCAGAGCCATTAAAAAAATAAACATTATCAAATCTCATATCTTCCCTTGTATATAAGCAGTTCATCTGAACAATGCGATTCCGGTTGTCATTGTTGCGCAGGAGAAATTTATTTATGTATGTACAATCTTGTCTGCTCCGGTTCACCATCCCCCTGAGCCATGCAGAAAAACTCCCATCCGTAACGCTCATAGAATCCGTTATGATTTGTCACGAGATAAAGCGGAGAGATACCCTTCTCCCTCATATCCGTAACTACCAGATCCAGAAGTTTCCCGGCTATGCCCTGTCCGCGATGTGCTTCCTCTGTGTACACCGCACAGACGTTGGGACTTAAATCTTTCCTGTCATGAAAATCATTATCGATTACACCTAAGCCCCCTACAATCTGATCCCCCAGCACACACAGATACCATCCGTTTTCTGTTTTGTTATCCAGATATGCTGTCATACACTCAAAATACGCCTCCCTGGGTACTCCCCACCTCTGGTGGAACCAGTCTGCTGCTGCGTCTATTAATTCCGGCTTTTCCTTTAATGTTACATATTCATATTTCGTATTGGCATTCATCACATTTACTACTTCTACTTTATCTCCAACATTAAGTTGATCCATTTCTTTTCTTGTCATAT
>JAEDCX010000073.1 GCA_016293925.1 Lachnospiraceae bacterium
TTGGCCATTCTGGATGCGGAACAGGTGAAGGGGATTCACACGGACGTGGATCTCATCTACATGTTTGTGGGAAAGACAGGAACCGTGCAGGGATTCGAGGACTACAGTACCTTTATTGATATCAACGAAAAAGCGCTGTTGAATGTGCTGACGGTTATGCGTCTGTCTGACAGCCGGGCGAAACTGATTTTCCCTTCTACCAGACTGGTTTACGAGGGAGTTCCGGGACGTCTGGCAGAGGATGCCGGGAAGGAATTCAAGACGATCTATGCCATCAACAAATACGCCTGTGAACAGTATTTGTTGATGTATCACAATATGTACGGATTACAATATTCTATTTTCAGAATCTGTGTTCCATACGGAACCATGATTCCGGGTGCCTCCTCCTACGGAACGGCGGAATTCATGCTGGGGAAGGCTCGGAAGGGAGAGAATATTACACTTTACGGGGACGGCAGTGTCCGCAGAACCCTGATTCATATGGAGGATCTGTGCCGCATTCTGCTGGAGGGCGGCATGAGCGGGGGATGCCGGAACGATGTATACAATATCGGAGGAGAGGACTACAGCCTCAGGGAAATGGCAGAGTTGATTGCGAAACAGTATGGAGTCAGCGTGGAGTATGTTCCCTGGCCGGAGGCAGCATGGAAGATCGAATCCGGAGATACGGTGTTTGAGGATGCGAAACTGGCGGCACTGACAGGATTACTGCCCCGGTGTCGATTTGCAGAATGGATTCTTGGATAGTCGCCCGGGAGCAGGAGAAGGAGACAGGATGAAAGAGCGATTGCACTATTTGGACGGAATCAAAGGTCTGGCATGCCTGATGGTAGCTGCCTGTCATTATCATGCTCTTTTCGGGGCTGCTTTCTGGGGACTGGATACGCTGGCGGCGAGAACCGACTGGTTCTATAATGGTCCGTTGTGCGTCCGGATGTTCTTTCTGGTCAGCGCCTTTCTGCTGGCGGTGAAGGTGTATCGGTCGGAAGAACAGCATATGGTTCAGCATACTGTGATCAAGCGGTACCTGCGTCTGGCGCTTCCGCTGTTGGCAGTTACGCTGTGCATCTGGGTGATGGAGCAGGCTGGAGTCTTTCACAATATGGAATTGACGGATCTATGTCAGGATCCCGATTATACAGGGGGATATACGGAGCCCCATTCTTTCTATCAGGTGTTTACCACGTCACTTGGAACCACATTGTTGAGCGGGGACTGCAGCTTTAATAATAAATTCTGGATGATGACATGGATGTTCTATGGAGATATTCTGGCACTGATCATGGCATTGGTGACGCGCTGCAGGCGCAGAGCCGCCTTTGCATTGTTTGGCGTGGGAATCGTACTGACCCTGTTTACGGTTCAGAATCTGTTTCCGTTCATGCTGGGCACGGCACTGGCATATTGGTATGTTCATATCCGGCAGGAGAAGAAGACAGAGGCTGATTCATGCAGGAGGAACAGAGTGCTGTCCGGAATAGGCTGGACGCTGGTTTTCCTGGGAGCTGCTCTTGTGATAGAATTCAAAGGATATCTGATCGTTGCCCTGGATGGGGTGGCGGAGCGGATTCCGGAACTTGGGTTCCTGATCAATGGAAACACTTACAATGCCATCGGTATTCTGTTTCTGCTGCTGGCGGTCATGCATTTGTCGGTTTTGCAGAGAATATTGGGATGCGTTCCGTTACGGAAGCTGGGAAATGTGTCCTACTATGTTTTCCTGGTTCACTGGCCAATTATGTGTTCTTTTTCTGCAGGCGTATTCCTACATTATCGCGGAATGATGGCCGATGAATTGCTGGCAAGGATTCTGTTCTGTGTGACAATGGGGATAACCATTCTGGTATCCTGGATATTTACGGTTACGTATGAGAGAATATGTACCCGAGTGACGAAAACGGTTCTGGACAGAGTATAGTCGGAACCGGGAACGGAAATGAGGTTTATATGGCTAGAAGAAGTGGTCGAATCGTTTGGGTCGATTTGATTCGTGCAATAAGCATTATCTGTATCTGCATGATTCACATGCAGGGAGTTGTCTATCAGGATGGAAGAATTAAAGCGGCATGCTATTTCTCGGTCAGCCTGATGCTGATTATCACAGGGTATGTTACATACAAAAGCAATGAAAACAGGAGCCTGGGAGAAGCATACATGCATGCATTTGCCCGGGTATTGGAGATTCTGGTTCTCTATGTCCTGGCGTCTGTACTTTATATCCTCTATCATGAGCGGCAGCTCACGGTGGGATTGTTCTGGAAACATATCAGGGATTTCAGCGCCAGCGGACCTTTCTATTACTTTGCATTTTACCTGCAATATCTTCTGATCGGTCCGTTGCTTGTGAAACTGGTCAAAATCTGTTCCGGCAAGAACGGAAGTAACTGGCTGAATGCCATGTGGTTTGGACTCATCGTAGTCATCGCAACCCTGTGCGTTCAGTATTCCCGGCTTGGGAATATCTTTGCCGGCGGCAATATGCTGTTTGGAGGAACACATCTGATTATGTTTTATCTGGGCATCCTGCTTGCGGGAACGGAAAGCCGCTTCAGCAAGGTGCTGAAGCATATGTTGGTGCGGGTTTTGCTCACTGTACTGACAGTGGGCTGGGGATATGCATATATCAATGGGTATCTGCCGTTTGACGGGTGGCTGGAGAAGTTGTGGTATGAAGGCGTCAATCCGCCGGGTTTGTCTCTGATGGTGCTTGCAACGCTTGTGATGTTGACCGGTATGGCCTGGTTCCGGGATGTGAACAACCGCACCGGCCTGTTGTCCCCCATTACCTGGATCGGGCAGAATACACTGTTCATTTTCATGTTCCATATCCTGGTGATGGAGATATTGCTGGATCGGGCATGGATTGAAGACAGAATGGGGCTGTGGTGGATGAAGGTGCTCTTCGCGGTTGTTGTAGTCGCAGGCTGTGTATTGGCAGAAACCGCATATAAACGGTTGAAAGGTTTGATACGCCGTTAGTACAGGGGGCAAGATACCTGTTACAACGGTATGATCCGGATTAAGGAAGAAAACAGATATGAAGAATAAAAAGATTGCAGAAACCATGGGATTTGTGTTGCTGCTGATACTGATTACGGTACAGGCCATCTATTTCGGGTTTCAGAAAAAAGGATACCATGTTGACGAGATGTTCTCCTACGGACTTGCCAACAGTAATTATATGCCGTTCATGCATATGGGGGATGACGGTTCCTATGACGTTGCCGATTTCATGCAGGAGTACGGAACCGGCAACAATCCGATTGAATTGTTCCGGAATCTGGGACGTGGTGTGGTGGATTTCAGCAAAGCCCATTTTCGGTTCCAGAATATGGAGATGTATGATGCATACCGGACGGCAGCCGAGACCAGTAAGGATACGAAGACGACAACCTGGCTGACGGGTCAGTATTTCAAGGATTATCTAACTGTGGAGGAGGGAACCAGGTTTAATCTGCCCTCTGTCTATTACAACCAGCGGGGAGATGTACATCCTCCTTTCTACTATATGCTGTTGAACGCGGTATCCTCCATCTTCGCGGGGAGGTTCTCCAAGTGGTTCGGGTTCGCGGTGAACTATATTGTATTGATGATTACATTGATTCTCCTATACAGAATGGTGAAGAATCATCTGGGCAATTACTGTACGGCAATGATGGCGGTGGGAATCTATGGTTTCAGCTCCGGATTCCTGACAACCATGGTCTTTTTCCGGATGTATGCAACACTGACCATGTGGACGGTGGCGATGTGCTACTTCCATCTGTATCTGCAGAAGCATGATTTTGTGATGACGAAGAAAAAAAGAAGTGCTTTGACGGCGTTGATTTTCTTTGGCTTCTACACCCAGTATTTCTATGTGATCTACGCCGGGACTATGATGCTGTCTGTTATCGGATATCTGATCGGTAAGAAACGTGGCAAAGAGATCTGGAGTTATGCGCGATGTTATCTCCGGGCCGCGATTATCGGTGTTGCCGTATGGCCTTTTGCCATCAAACACATATTTTTCGGGTACCAGGGGTCTTCGGTTCGTGCTTCTCTGACGGGTGGTAATGTGCTGCAGAAGCTGGGCAGAATGCTGAATGAATTTGCAATATGTTGTTTTGGCGGCAGTAAGGTTCTGATGTACGTCATCATAGCTCTGGGGATCACCTGTTATGTTGTCAGCCTGATCCGGAACCGGAAAAAGAAGAAACCGGTGATCATGCGGTATGTGATCACGTTCCTGCCGGCGATGGTGTATTTTGTACTGATCTCGTTAAGCGTTTCCATCATGGTGGAACGATATGTGATGAATGTCATGCCTTTTGCGGCATTATTTACGGCACTTCTGCTGGGACATCTGGGCAGACAGCTTCCGAAGATCGGCAAGACTGCATATGCCATGCTTCCGACAGGTGCACTTGCACTGGGGATTGCGGTATGGACCTGTGGATTGGTGCACAGACCGGAATATCTGGATGTGGATTATCAGGAAAATATTGAGATTCCGGAGCATACCGTCTGTGTCTATGTGATGCCGGACGGATACTGGGGAGAATTCCACAAGGATGCGTTGGTATTGAGCAAGTGTGAAAAGGTTGCGGTCATATACGAGTCCAATCTGGAGTATCTTACCAATTACACCTATGAGAGCGGACAGACGGTTATGGTCTATATGAGTCCCTTTATCAATCAGAAACAGACGCTGGAAACCGTTCGCCGGAATATGGGGATTGAGAACCTGAGGGAAACCGAATTCCAGCTGGATATGTCCTATTATCAGCGAAGAATGTATCAGGAGTAGAGATGGAGAAAAAGAACTATCCGGAGATCACGTATCTTCGAGGTATGGCGATACTGATGGTGTTGCTGTATCATTCCATAATTGTATATCCGATTGATTTGCGTGCTGATGCCATATGGGGTGGGATTGCGGAATCCATGTGGTATGTCCAGATGCCGCTGTTCTTCCTGGTGTCCGGGTTCTGTTTCCGGGAGGATGGTCATTACGGCCGGTATGTGTGGAAGAAATGCAGGCGGATATTGATTCCCCATGTTCTGTTCGGGATGATAGATCTTGCTTTCCGGGTTTTGCCGGCCTATATTCCTGCATTGTCAGGATTGGTAAACCAACAGACGGGACTGGGGGAAGGGATTGTGGATTTCCTGCTCTATGGAGGGGAGGATCCGTTTCTGCGATCTCTGTTCATGATATTGGTGGTGTTCCCGTGGTTACACCGATGTATGGAACGGTTTTGGTGGAGCCGGATCGGGATCTATGGTGCAGCCGTGGCAATGTATCTGTTTTGGGAGGATCTGCCGTCGCTGATGGCGCTATCCTATTCGGGACGTTTTCTGATTTTTTTCTGCATCGGGTATGAATTGCGCAGGCATCATTGGGAGAGAATCAAAGAAAAGGCGGTTTCCCCATGGTTTGCGGCATTATCATTGGCCTGCTGTGTGTTGGCGTCATATTGCTATTGCAACTATGGGTATGGGAAGTATATCGCGGTAATTATCGCATTGACCGGAGCGTGGTTTCTGCTGAATGCAGTGAGCATTCTGAAATCATTCTGGGCGGGATTTGCGCAGCTTGCGGGCAGTTATTCGCTGCCGCTGTATCTGATGGACGGCTATGCGCTGGTTGTCACCAGAACCGTCTTTGTCAGCAGGCTCGGCGTGACACAGCCTTTGCTGATCGTGTTGCTGAATTTCGTAGTGGATACGGCTGTTCTGCTGGTGGTCACGCATTGGATCATTGCGAGAGTCAGACCGTTGTGTTTTCTGTTCGGACTGCCTTACCGGAAGAGAGTGAGAGATAAATGAGTTATCTGATCATTACATTGCTGATTACAATTGTTCCGCTATTGTGTGGACTTCTGCCCGTAACGCTGATGGATGGGAAGCAGCACACCATATTGGGAACCTATATGACCGGGTGGTTTACGCTGTTTGCGCTATTTGAAGTAATATCCGTTCCGTTTGTGCTGCAAAAGGGATCATTTACAACGATGAGCAGAGTGTTCACCATAGTGCTGGCGGTATTTCTGGTTCTGTCGGTTGTCCTGGGACGAAGGGTGGTGATCCACGCGATCCGGGGAGTGCGGGATGCCTGGAAGAACACCGGACGGTGGGTGAAAATCGGATGGTCGGTGGTACTTCTGCTGCTGGTGGCACAGATGGTCTTTCTGATGTTCCATCAGTATCTGGACGGAGATGATGCGTACTATGTTACGATGGCAAATGACACCCTGCATTCGGATACGATGTACCGTACCCTGGTTTATCTTGGCTTTCCAACGGATGTGGTGGAAGTAAGGCATGCACTTGCCCCGGTTCCGTTGTTCATGGCTTGGTTATCTGTATTGTCGGGGATTCATCCAACCATTCTGGCGCATTCTATCATGGGGCCTGCTTTTATCGGAGTGATGTACGGCGGGTATACTATGCTTGGCAGAAGACTGTTCCGGCAAAATCCGGGATGGGTGTGGGTATTTACGCTTGCGGTCATGGCCAGTTATGTGTTCGGGCATGTATCGCTGTATACTGCGGAAACCTTTGCATATACCCGGACGTGGCAGGGGAAATCCATGCTGCCGAATCTGGTGCTGCCTGCTCTTTTCCTGGCAGTGATTGATCTGTATGATCAGGTGGGAATCGGAGCCTGGGTAAGATTGTGGATTGTTATGATTGCTTCTTTCTTCACCACCAGCGTGGCGGTGATCTTCACGGCGGTTTTTGTGGGAGTTGCCGGGATCATCCTGCTGATCAGGACGAGAAACTGGAAGAATCTGTTCGGGCTCGGAATATCCATGATGCTCTGCGCAACAGTGGGTATATTATATTTGTGGGGATAGGGATATGGATACGATACAATCAATTGTGCAAATATATCAGAACTATTCCGGCAGCAGTTGTCTCATCGCATTGGCGCTGGTGGCATTGCTGTATCTGTGGCTGACGGAGGAAGACAAATCCGTCCGCTGCGGGCTGATCTATATGTCCGTTTCGATGCTGTTCATCTTCTTCCTGCCGGTCTATGCATATGTGGTAATGCATTTTCTGCTGGAGGAAGCGTTATACTACCGTATGCTGTGGTATGTGCCGATGTCCGGATTGATTGCGTATGCGGCTGTGAGGGTTATTATCCGGGCGAAGACCGTCGTAAGACGTGTGGTGACAGGAATTGCATTTCTGCTGATTCTGGCGGGAACGGGCTCCTGCGTATTCACTGACGGAACATACACCAGAGCCCAGAATGCATATCATCTGCCCCGGGAGGTCATCGAGGTGGCGGATATCCTGCATCGGGAGGATACGAAGGCATACGCGGTGCTTCCGCCGGAATTCGTCCAGTTTATCCGACAGTATGATACGCAGATTTGTCTTGTTTATGGCCGTGCGTCGCTGGTGGAGGGCTGGAATGACGGTAATGAGGTGTATGATCTGATGATTGCCCCGGTGTACGATATCGATCAGATTCAATATCATACCAGAAAAAACAGCGGTGGCTGCTTCGTGCTGGACAACCGGAGGGCGATGTCGGGAGATCCCCATGATTACGGATTTACTCTGGTGGCGGTAGTGGGCAATTATAATGTCTATATCATGAACGATTTTATCGAAGCATATTATCCGGAATATCTGGAACTGATCCAATAGCGGTTTAGTATAAAAAGAAGAAAAGAGGAATTATATGAGAGCATTTGAACCTGATAATACAATATTGATTACCGGTGGCGCAGGCTTCATCGGATATCATCTGAGCAAACGTCTGCTGGAACTCGGAACCCGCAGGGTTGTTGGATTTGACAACATGAACGATTATTATGATGTTCAGTTGAAAAAGGATCGGCTGGCGGAATTGACAGAGAATGACAGATATGAATTCGTGGCGGGAGATCTGGCCGATGCGGCGATGATCCGTCAGTTGTTCGAACAGTTTCATCCGGATGTGGTGATCAACCTTGGAGGTCAGGCAGGGGTCCGGTATTCCATTGAGAATCCGGAGTCCTATATTCAGGCCAACATTGTGGGCTTCTTCAATATTCTGGAAGCCTGCAGACATATGCCGGTGAAGCATCTTCTCTATGCCTCCAGCAGTTCTGTATACGGCGGGAACGATAAGGTTCCGTTCTCCACGGAGGATAAGGTGGACCGGCCTGTCAGTCTCTATGCAGCAACCAAAAAATCAGATGAACTGATGGCCTATGCATACTGTAAATTGTACGGAATCAAAGCAACCGGTCTTAGGTTTTTCACCGTATACGGACCAATGGGAAGACCGGATATGGCGTATTTCAAATTCGCGAAGAAGATTATGGAGGGTCAGCCGATCCAGGTCTACAATAACGGAGATATGATGCGGGATTTTACCTACGTGGATGATATCGTGACCGGCGTTGTGAATATTATCAGTAATCCGCCGGAGGAAGATTCGCTGGGCGCGGCATACAAGGTGTATAATATCGGCAATAATAAGCCGCAGAAACTCATGGATTTCATCACCATTCTGGAGAAGTGCCTGGGCAGGACAGCGATCAAAGAATATCTTCCCATGCAGCCCGGAGATGTATACCAGACCTATGCGGATGTGTCAGAACTGATGAAGGATTACGGATTCAAACCGGATACGTCGCTGGAAACCGGACTGGCCAGATTCGCCGAATGGTTCAAAGCTTACTATCACTATGAATAAATAATTGGGAATCTATGTATCATGATCGGGACATATGGTTATGTTGCGCACATCGTGTCTCTTTTTGCGCAAAACAGGATATGTTTTTTGCCTAAATATATGATATAACTATGATAGGACGATGATCGGTATGATCGGAGAGAAAATGCGTATTTCGATAGGTATCATAAATAAAAGGGACAGATGAAGGAATGCCGGATGGGAATGTGATAATTCATCCGGCATTCTGCTGTCTATGGATCATTAATACAGGTGATGCAAGAGCACATCCGCAATATGATCCGCCATGATCTTTCTTCCCTCCACGTTGGGAACAATAGGACTTCCTGCGGTCATGTACTGCGCTGCATTATCCATGTTCACATTGTAGCCGCAGTAATTATCAATGAACGTCACATCCAGGCCGGCGGCGGTTGCTTTGATGTTACCCCAGTATCCGGGAAGGTTGTCGGAGATTTCCGAACCGGTGCGGACCAGATCTCCGCTGACAAGGCTTCCGTCTTCCCGGGTGTAATAGCCGAAACAGGGACTACTTACCACAATCTGGACATGCGGGAACAAATCACGGATCAGCTGGACGGACTGTACGATTGCCGAATGAACCGTGCTGACGTCGGATTCGGCAGTATCCAGAATATCTGTGTTGGTGTGCCCGGCCAGATAGTCGTGAATGCCGTATTGCAGCAGAATAACGTCAACGGTATCGAAATCAATGGATTGGATCAGGGAAACCGTGTCCCGGAAATAGTCGGGAACGGTATCCATATACGAATAGGCTACGTCATAGACGTCAAAGTATCGGTCACGGAGTGCAATCAGCAGCCGATAGGGTGAAAAGCAGTCCATCGGATGATTTTCCCAGTCCAGAACGGCACTGTCACAGGCGTAACTGCTGCCTTCAAAGGCACAGTTGTAGACAGTGGCATTGGTGCGCTCCGCAATCATCGCGGCAAGCCCGTCCGGCCCCCTGTCGTAGGCAAAGGTGTCGTCGCCGAATACGACCACGGTCATAACCTCGTCCGGGTCTTCCCGGTTGTTTTGTTGAATACAGTAGTAGTCCTCGTCGTAATCCAGGCGGTTCAGTTCATCGATGCTGATATCATCGTGCTCCACCCGGTGGGGCTTCAGAAAAGCCCGGATGCGCAGAAAGGCAAACAGGAGGATCCCCACAATGGCACATGCGGCGATCAGAACAATCAGTGTGGAACGCAATATTTTCCGGTTTGGTTCGTCAATATGTTTACTCATAAATACTCCATTCGATCAGTCAGATTCATGTGTTTATTGTACAGGATTGTGCCGTAATAGTCTATAGAGAACAGATTGCGGAATTCTTAATAATTCTGAAAGATACTTGTCAGTGAGGGAACACTACAGTAATATAGTAGGGTATTCCCACGTTGATCCGTGCAGGAAGAAAGGGTGGTCGGTAATGCATAAAATATCATGGAAGGAAATCGTGATTCTGCAGGGAATTGTGATTATCTATACGATGTCTACCGTCTGTGCCAAATTGGCATCCGGAGAGGACATGTTCTCCTGGCCGTTTATCGGTTTTTGCGTACTGGAAGTGTTTCTGCTGGGAGTCTATGCGATCTGCTGGCAGCAGATGATCAAACGGATTGATCTGTCGATTGCCTATCTGAACCGGTCGATGGCGGTATGCTGGTCCATGCTGTGGGCATTTCTGATCTTTCACGAGGAGATTACCTGGAAGAATCTGGTGGGGATCGCGGTGATTCTGACGGGAATCGTAATCATCAATACGGAGAAAGCGAAGGAGGGTGGAGACAATGCCTGATATACTTGCCATCTGTATTATGATCGGCTCCGTTACCCTGTCCTGTCTGGCACAGGTGTTGCTCAAGAAAAGTGCCGGAAAGCCGCATTCTTCCGTACTCACAGAGTATGTGAATCCGTATGTGATCTGCGGCTACGGAATGATATTCTGTTCCATGCTGATATCCATTCTCATCTTCCGGTTTGTGGATTATAAAAACGGACCGTTGATTGAAACGCTGGGCATCGTGATCGTGACAATTTTAAGCCGGTTGTTTTTCCGGGAAAAGATTACCTTGCGGAAACTGATCGGCGGTACCTGTATTATTGCCGGAATTCTTATTTTCTATTTATGGAAGTGAAGAATGGGAGGAGAGCAGGTACCGACACAGGTACAAAAAAGACGTTACCGGAAACCGTCAGCGGTTTCGGAAACGCCCTTTTCGTAACCCGTTTGCAATTGTGAATGCGGTTCCTTATCCGACGGCTACATGTTTGTCGGAATTGAGTTTTCGAACCTCGGCCGGTGATGTGGACTGAAGCAGACGATACCATTTGCTGTATTTGAACATCTGGTATGTAGTCCCCAGTTTGGTGAGTTCTGCGGGATTGGCGCAACGTACAGCCAATTTCTTACGATCCTCTCCGGAGAGATTCACATAATCCATATAGGTAATCCGCAGTTCTGTCAGCTTGAATCCGCAGCGTGGGCAGAAAATCTTGTGTCCATTCAGCATATGAATGAATTGACACTCGCTACAGTAATGCATGTACATCATATTCATTGTCCCTTTTTAATGATCATAATGTGCCTGCAGATGCTAATTGTATTGTGGCATGTTTTACCAGTTGCGTCAAGATATATTTCTTGTCATACTTATATTGGTAATGGTATAATACACTTTAATAGTGTGCACTGATTTGGAAAGGGTAACATTAGGATTTATGAAGAAGCAAAGAGGAACCGGCAGCCGTATGTCGGGACGAACCGGGCTGACCGGTCGTCGGGATCCGTGGGAAGATGAGTTTGATGAGAACGGATTCCCAGGGGACGATGATTTTGAGGACGGGGATGATTTCGGAGACGAGGACGATTTCGGGGATGAGGACGATTTCGGGGACGAGGACGATTTCGGGGACGAGGACGATTT
>JAEDCX010000007.1 GCA_016293925.1 Lachnospiraceae bacterium
TCGTTGGACACACAATTGCTGTTCATGACGGAAGAAAGCATGTTCCGGTATATGTCACTGAAGATATGGTAGGACATAAGCTTGGCGAGTTCGTGGCTACAAGAACATACAGAGGCCACGGCAAAGACGAGAAGAAGTCAAAATCAAGATAAGAAGGAGGACACATCCATGGCAAAAGGACATAGATCCCAGATCAAAAGAGAGAGAAATGCGAACTGTGACAAGAGACCTTCCGCTAAATTATCAAACGCAAGAATCCCTGTACAGAAAGCATGCTTCGTTTTAGATGCCATCAGAGGCAAGGATGTTCAGACTGCAGCTGCTATCTTAGAGTATAACCCGAGATATGCATCCGGCGTCATCAAGAAATTGTTAGCATCTGCTGTAGCAAATGCTGAAAATAATAACGGTATGAACAAAGATAATCTTTATATCGCAGAGTGTTATGCAAATAACGGCCCTATCATGAAGAGAGTCAGACCGAGAGCACAGGGTAGAGCTTACAGAATCGAGAAGAGAATGAGCCATATTACCATCGTGCTTGACGAGAGATAAGGAAAGGAGTCATATAATTTATGGGACAGAAAGTTAATCCTCATGGACTTAGAGTCGGAGTAATCAAAGACTGGGATTCCAAATGGTATGCTGACGCTGAGTTTGCAGATTATCTTGTGGAAGATTACAACATCAGAGAGTATTTGAAGAAGAAGTTATATAGTGCCGGAGTTGCCAAGATCGAGATCGAAAGAGCAGCTGACAAGGTTAAGGTTACTGTTTTCACAGCAAAACCCGGCGTTGTTATCGGTAAGGGCGGTCAGGAGATCGAGATCACCAAGGGCGAACTTGCCAAGATGACAGGCAAGAACGTTCTCATTGATATCAAGGAGATCAAGAGACCGGACAGAGATGCACAGCTGGTTGCAGAGAATGTTGCTCAGCAGCTGGAGAATCGTGTATCCTTCAGAAGAGCAATGAAATCCTGCATGTCCAGAACCATGAAGGCAGGCGCACTTGGTATCAAGGCTTCCTGTGCAGGACGTCTGGGCGGTGCTGATATGGCTCGTACAGAGACATACAGCGAGGGTACCATTCCTCTTCAGACATTGAGAGCAGATATTGATTATGGATTCGCTGAAGCAGATACAACCTACGGCAAGATTGGTGTTAAGGTTTGGATCTACAAGGGCGAGGTACTTCCTACAAAAGCAAATAGTGAAGGGAAGGCTTCACAGGAAGGGAGCGATAAATAAATGTTAATGCCTAAAAGAGTAAAGCGTCGTAAACAGTTCCGTGGTACGATGGCAGGAAAATGTTCACGTGGTAATACAATCAGTTACGGTGAGTTCGGTCTTGTGGCTACAGAGCCTTGCTGGATCAAGTCCAATCAGATCGAAGCAGCCCGTATTGCAATGACACGTTATATCAAGCGTGGCGGTAAAGTCTGGATCAAGATTTTCCCGGATAAACCGGTAACAGCGAAACCGGCTGAAACTCGTATGGGTTCCGGTAAGGGTACTCTTGAGTATTGGGTAGCAGTAGTTAAGCCAGGACGCGTAATGTTCGAAATCGCAGGTGTTACAGAAGAGGTTGCGAGAGAAGCTCTGCGTCTTGCATCACATAAGCTTCCTTGCAAATGTAAGATCGTTGCAAAAGCTGACTTGGAAGGCGGTGCATCAAATGAAAACGAATAAATATGTAGAAGATTTGAAAGCAAAATCAGCTGCAGAATTAGCAGAAGAATTGGTAGCTGCTAAGAAAGAGCTTTTCAATTTGAGATTCCAGAATGCGACAAATCAGTTAGATAATACTGCAAGAATTAAGGATGTTAGAAGAAACATTGCCAGAATTCAGACAGTCATCACAGAGAAGGCGAAAGAGGCTTAATTGATTTGGGAAAGGAGAATCAAAAAGTGGAAAGAAATTTAAGAAAAACACGTGTTGGCAAGGTTGTCAGCAATAAAATGGAGAAAACCATCGTTGTTGCAGTTGTAGATAATGTAAAGCATCCGCTTTACAACAAGATCGTTAAGAGAACTTACAAATTAAAGGCTCATGATGAGAACAATGAGTGCAACATCGGAGATACCGTAAAGGTTATGGAGACAAGACCACTCTCAAAGGATAAGAGATGGAGACTTGTTGAGATCGTTGAGAGAGCAAAATAATTGAGTGACAAAAACGCCACCTCTGAGATCGGACAGATCCTACGTGGTAGTTTGGAAGGAGAATGAAGCATGGTTCAGCAAGAAACAAGACTTAAAGTTGCTGATAACACAGGTGCTAAGGAGATCCTTTGCATCAGAGTTATGGGCGGCTCTACCAGAAGATATGCCAACATCGGTGATGTTATTGTTGCTTCCGTTAAAGATGCAACACCAGGTGGTGTTGTAAAGAAGGGTGATGTAGTAAAGGCTGTTGTTGTTCGTAGCGTAAAAGGCGCACGCCGGAAAGACGGATCCTATATCAAGTTCGATGAGAATGCTGCTGTTATCATCAAGGATGACAAAACTCCAAAAGGAACACGTATTTTTGGACCAGTAGCAAGAGAGCTTCGTGAGAAACAGTTTATGAAGATTGTTTCCTTAGCTCCCGAAGTATTATAGGAGGTACAGCATGGCTACAATGAAAATCAAAAAAGGTGATACCGTTAAGATTATCGCCGGCAAAGACAAAGATAAAGAAGGCAAGGTTCTCTCTGTAGATCAGAAGAACAGCAAAGTTGTTGTTGAGGGAATTAACATGGTTTCCAAACATTCCAAGCCTTCAGCAGCAAACCAGAATGGTGGAATTATTCAGAAGGAAGCACCTATTGATGCGTCCAACGTAATGTATGTTCATAAGGGAAAAGCTACGAGAGTAGGTTTCTCCGTAGAGAACGGGAAAAAAGTACGTGTAGCAAAATCAACAGGTGAAGTAATCGATTAATTCTAAGGAAGGAGGTCTAAAAGAGTGAGTAGACTTAAAGATATGTATAAAGAACAGATCGTAGACGCTATGATCAAAAAGTTTGGATATAAAAATGTCATGGAAGTTCCGAAGCTTGACAAAATCGTCGTAAACATGGGCGTTGGCGAAGCAAAGGACAATGCCAAGACACTTGAGACTGCTGTAGCAGAACTTGAGACAATTACAGGTCAGAAGGCTGTTACAACAAAAGCTCAGAAGGCCATTGCTAACTTCAAGATCAGAGAAGGCATGCCCATCGGATGTAAAGTTACTCTCCGTGGCGAAAAAATGTATGAGTTCCTGGATCGTCTTGTAAACTTAGCATTACCTCGTGTACGTGACTTTAGAGGTGTAAATCCTAACGCATTTGATGGAAGAGGTAACTATGCGCTTGGTATCAAAGAGCAGATCATCTTCCCTGAGATCGAATACGATAAGATCGATAAAGTAAGAGGTATGGACGTTATTTTCGTAACAACAGCTAAGACAGATGAAGAGGCGCGTGAACTGTTAAGACTGTTCAACATGCCATTCGCGAAATAATAGGAGGTAAATTCATGGCTAAGAAGTCAATGAAATTGAAACAGCAGCGTACACCGAAGTTTTCCACACAGGAATACAGTCGCTGTAAGATCTGTGGTCGTCCACATGCTTATTTAAGAAAATACGGAATCTGCAGAATTTGCTTCCGTGAATTAGCATACAAAGGTCAAATCCCAGGCGTTAAGAAAGCAAGCTGGTAAGAAGGAGGCAAACAAAAATGACAATGAGCGATCCTATTGCAGATATGCTTACAAGAATCCGTAATGCAAATACTGCAAAGCATGACACAGTAGATGTACCATCATCCAAGATGAAACTTGCTATCGCAGGAATTCTTCTGGACGAAGGATATATTAAAAAGTATGACATTATCGAAGATGGCAACTTCAAGACAATCCGCATCACACTGAAGTATGGTGCAGATAAGAACGAGAAGATCATCTCCGGTATCAAGAGAATCTCCAAACCGGGTCTTCGTGTTTACGCAAGCAAGGAAGAGCTTCCGAGAGTACTGGGAGGACTTGGTATTGCTATTATCTCTACAAACCAGGGCGTTATTACAGATAAGAAAGCAAGAGAGTTGAACGTTGGCGGCGAAGTGTTAGCGTTTGTTTGGTAAGATAACTATTAATCTGACTATTATACAGGAGGTACGGGCATGTCACGTATAGGAAGAATGCCAATCGCAATTCCGGCCGGTGTTACCGTCGAGGTTGCAGAAAATAATAAAGTGACTGTAAAGGGACCAAAGGGTACTTTGGAAAGAGTATTACCGGCTGAGATGGAAATCAAGGTTGAAGGTGCCGAGATTACAGTAAGCAGACCGAATGATCTCAAGAAGATGAAATCATTACATGGTCTTACAAGAACATTGATTAACAACATGGTAGTCGGTGTTACTGCCGGATATGAGAAGAAACTTGAGGTTAACGGTGTTGGTTACAAGGCTGCAAAAGCAGGTAAAGTATTAACATTATCTCTTGGTTACTCTCATCCTGTAGAGATGACGGATCCGGAAGGTATCGAGACTGTTCTCGATGGCCAGAACATCATCATCGTTAAGGGTATTGATAAAGAAAAAGTTGGCCAATTCGCAGCTGAGATCAGAGACAAGAGAAGACCTGAACCTTACAAGGGCAAGGGTATCAAGTATGCTGATGAGACAATCAGACGTAAAGTTGGTAAGACTGGTAAGAAATAAATAAGGAGAGTAGAAAAATGGTTAGTAAAGAATCAAGACAGAATGTCCGTGTGAAAAAACATGATAGAATGCGTAACCGTTTTAAGGGCGGAATCAGCGGAACTGCTGAGAGACCACGTCTGGCTGTATTCAGAAGCAACAATCATATGTATGCTCAAATTATTGATGATACAGTCGGAAAGACTCTTATTTCTGCATCCACACTGGAGAAGAGTGTGAGCGGAGAGTTAGAGAAAACCAACAACGTTGATGCAGCAGCATATCTTGGCAAGGTGATCGCTGAGAGAGCTTTAGAAAAAGATATTAAAACTGTGGTATTCGACAGAGGTGGTTTCCTCTATGCAGGCAAAATTGCAGCTTTGGCTGAGGCAGCTCGTGAAGCTGGCCTGGAATTCTAGGAGGAAGGAGAACACATATGAAGCGTACAATTATTGATCCAAGTCAGTTGGAGTTAACAGAGAGCATCGTTGCGATCAAACGTGTAACCAAGGTAGTTAAGGGTGGACGTCATATGAGATTTTCCGTACTCGTTGTAGTTGGCGACGGTAACGGACATGTAGGCGCAGGCCTTGGAAAAGCGTCTGAGATTCCTGAAGCAGTTCGTAAGGCAAAGGAAGATGCAACCAAGAAGCTGATCGAGGTTCCGATTGATGAGAATAACTCAATCACACATGATATCTTTGGAGAATTCGGTTCTGCAACAGTTCTCTTAAAGAAATCCCCGGAAGGTACCGGTATCATCGCCGGCGGTCCTGCTCGTAAGGTTTGCGAGCTCGCAGGTATCAAGAATATCCGTACCAAATCTCTGGGAACCAACAATAAACAGAACGTAGTACTTGCCACAATTGCCGGTCTGGCTCAGTTGAAGACACCGGAAGAAGTTGCTAAGAATCGTGGTAAATCCGTTGATGAGATCAGAGCATAAGGAGGGCACCAGAATGGCAGAGAAAATGTTAAAGATTGAACTTGTAAAGTCTACAATCGGTGCTGTTCCCAAGCATAAGTTAACTGTAGCTGCTCTTGGTTTGAAGAAACTGCACAGCACAGTGACATTGCCTGATAATGCAGCAACAAGAGGCATGATTCAGCAGGTAGGCTATTTACTGAAAGTAGAAGAAGCATAATAAAGGAGGTGTCAGCATGGAATTATCCAATTTACAACCAGCAGAAGGTTCTAAGCACAGTGATAATTTTAGAAGAGGTCGTGGACACGGTTCAGGCAATGGCAAGACAGCCGGTAAGGGACACAAAGGTCAGAAAGCTCGTTCCGGAGCAACAAGACCCGGTTTCGAAGGTGGTCAGATGCCTTTATACAGACGTCTTCCGAAGAGAGGTTTCAAGAACAGAAACACTCTGGAGATCGTCAGCATCAACGTTAGTGTTCTTGAGAAGTTCGAAAACGGTGCAACCGTGGATGTGGATGCACTTGTTCAGAGCGGTGTAATAAGCAATCCCAAAGATGGAGTAAAGATCCTCGGAAATGGAGAATTAACCAAGAAGCTTACGGTTAAAGCGAATGCATTCTCAGCAGCAGCAAAAGAGAAGATCGAAGCGGTTGGTGGAACAGCAGAGGTGATTTAATGTTTAAAACACTTCGGAATGCATTTAAGATTAAAGAAATCAGATCAAAAATCCTGTTTACACTGGCAATGCTGGTTGTGGTCCGTATCGGATCACAGCTGCCGGTGCCGGGATTTAAGGCTGATGTGATTCAAGATGTCATGAAGAATCTTCTCGGTGAGAGCTTCAGCTTTTTGGATGCATTTACCGGTGGTTCTCTTATGACGATGTCAGTGTTTGCGTTGAATATCACACCATATATTACATCCTCCATTATCATGCAGCTGCTCACCATTGCAATTCCCAAACTGGAAGAGATGCAGCGTGACGGAGAGGACGGACGTAAGAAGATTGCTTCCATCACCAGATATGTAACCGTTGTTCTTGCTCTTTTGGAGTCCTCAGCAATGGCATGGACCTTCGGAGCCAGCGGTTATTATGAGGTAGATGCACCGATCACTTACATTATGGTAGTTGCCACATTGACAGCAGGTTCTGCGGTGATCATGTGGATCGGTGAGCGGATTACGGAAAAGGGTATTGGCAACGGTATCTCAATCGTATTGGTCATCAACATTATCAGCAGAATACCGGCAGATTTTGCAGCTCTGTATGAGCAGTTCATCAAGGGCAGCAAGACAATTGCAATGGGTGTTCTGTCAGCAGTGATTATCCTTGCGGTCGTTCTGGCCATGGTTGTTATCACAGTCATCCTGAACGGTGGCGTACGTAAGATTCCTGTACAGTATGCACAGAAAATGCAGGGAAGAAGAATGGTGGGCGGTCAGGCTTCCAACATTCCGTTGAAGGTCAATACGGCAGGCGTTATGCCTATCATCTTTGCATCCTCGATTCTGCAGTTCCCCATTGTATTGAACGGATTCTTCCATTGGTGGGATGAGGGAGCATTGGTATTGAGAATGCTGAATCAGAATAACTGGTGTAATCCGGCAATGCCGGAATGTATGGTTGGTCTGGTTGTATATGTAATTCTGGTAATCTTTTTTGCATATTTCTACACAGCAATCACATTCAATCCGATGGAGATTGCCAACAATATGAAGAAGCAGAGTGGTCTCATTCCGGGTATTCGTCCGGGAAAACCTACCAGCGATTATCTGAAGAGTGTATTGAATTCAGTGATCTTTATCGGTGCAGTCGGTCTGATCATTATTGCAGTGGTTCCGTTCATCTTTAACGGTCTGTTCAGTGCAAATGTTTCCTTTGGCGGAACGTCACTGATCATTATCGTAAGTGTTGTTCTGGAAACCATGAAACAGATCGAGTCACAGATGTTGGTACGTAACTACAAAGGCTTTTTAAATGATTAATCATTGATGTATAACAGCGTCTGGGACAGGAAGCATTTCTTGTCCCTTGACGTCTGTTATTGCTCTTTTTACTACAACAGAAGGAAGTATATAGAATATGAAGATTATTATGTTAGGCGCACCGGGCGCGGGGAAAGGAACACAGGCGAAGATGATCGCCGATAAATACGGCGTTCCGCATGTTTCCACAGGTGATATTTTCAGAGCCAATATCAAGAACGGTACAGAACTTGGTATGGAAGCCAAGAAATATATGGATCAGGGTCTCCTGGTGCCGGATGAACTTACCGTTAAGATTCTGTTAGACAGAGTGGCACAGGAGGATTGCCGGAACGGCTATGTTCTGGATGGTTTTCCGAGAACCATTCCGCAGGCAGAAGTGCTGGATAAGGCGTTGTCTGATCTGGGTGACAAGATTGATTATGCGATTGATGTGGATGTTCCGGATGAGAATATCATACAGAGAATGTCCGGCAGACGTGCCTGCATTGCCTGTGGTGCAACCTATCATATTGAGCATGTTCCTCCGAAAACGGAAGGGATCTGCGATAGATGCGGCAAGGAACTGGTATTGAGAGACGATGATAAGCCGGAAACCGTCAAGAATCGTCTGGATGTATATCACAAACAGACACAGCCGTTGATTGAATTCTACACAGGAAAAGGGATCCTGAAATCTGTTGACGGAACGCAGGATATGAAAGATGTATTTGCATCAATCTGTAAGATCCTTGGGTAAGCTCAGGGTGGATTGAAGCGGTACGACAGAGGGTATAAGCATGGCAGTTACAATCAAATCAGCAAGAGAAATCGAATTGATGAAGGACGCCGGAAAGATTCTGGGAGAAGTGCACAACAGACTTGCCGAGCAGATTGTTCCGGGAATGTCTACGAAGGATATTGATGTAATTGGCGACAAACTGATCAGAAGTTATCAATGTATTCCGTCGTTTCTGCATTACAACGGATATCCGGCATCCATCTGTGTATCCGTAAATGAGGAAGTCGTTCATGGTATCCCCAAAAAGAGCAGAATTCTGCAGGACGGTGACATTGTCAGCCTGGATGCGGGTGTGATCTATAAAGGATATCATTCCGATGCGGCGAGAACCGTTGCTGTCGGAACCATCACACCGGAAACAGAGAAGTTGATTGAAGTGACCAGACAGAGTTTCTTTGAGGGGATCAAGATGGCTGTGGCAGGGAATCATCTCTATGATATATCCAATGCCATCGATGCATATGTATCTACGTTTGGATATGGCATTGTCAGAGAACTGGTGGGGCACGGAATCGGGACGCATCTGCATGAGGATCCCCAGATCCCGAACTTTGCACAGAAGCGGAGAGGGCTTCGTCTGGAAGCCGGTATGACGCTGGCGGTGGAGCCGATGATCAACATGGGAAGAGCGGATGTAGAATTCCTGGACGATGACTGGACAGTTGTTGCAGCGGACGGACTCCCGTCGGCCCATTATGAGAATACGATCCTGATTACAGAAGGCGAACCTGTGATTCTCTCGCTGGTCTAGTCGGGAACTGACAGGAAGCATGCGGAGGTAGATATGATAGGAAGCTTTGTCACATCCAAGTCAGGGCACGATAAGAACAGGATCTATATTATAATAGAAGAAAATGATGACAGTGTGTTTCTTGCGGACGGTGAGTGGAAGAAACTTGCCGCCCCCAAGAAAAAGAACCGTAAGCATGTGCAACCCATCAATCAGACCTGTGGGGAACCGTTGCTTACGAAATTACAGCAGCATGAAACCGTCTATGACGAAGAGATCAAGAGAGCAATCAAATTGTACAGGAGGAATGTATGTCAAAATCTGATGTAATTGAAATCGAAGGTATTGTTAAGGAGAAGCTTCCCAACACCATGTTCCAGGTTGAACTGGAGAATGGACATGTGGTATTGGCACATATCAGCGGTAAGTTGAGACAGAACTTTATCCGTATCCTTCCGGGTGACAAAGTGACCCTGGAATTATCTCCTTACGATCTGTCAAAGGGAAGGATTATCTGGAGAGATAAATAGACATCCGGAGTAAGACCTTGGAAATGACAGAATTTACTATGTTTTACGGCGATTTTTCAGTGAAAGTGCACTAGAAGAATTTGCTTGTAAATAGAAAAGTTTTATGATATAATGTAAAACGGTCATTTTGAAAGGAGGTTTAAGATGAAAGTAAGATCATCCGTAAAACCAATTTGCGAGAAGTGCAAAGTCATTAAGAGAAAAGGGAAGATCATGATTATCTGTGAGAACCCGAAACACAAACAGAGACAGGGCTGATTGCTCATGTCAGACAAGGTGGGATACTTGTCTTATTATTATGTACGGAAATAACTGTTCGGTTCGCCGGACTGATGTAAGATAAATTGAACGTAGTAACTTAGTAAGTCTACGGGAGATTACTTATTGATACCGTGAATAATAGTATCGGATAGACCGGGTCGATGCCCGGTTGGGTACCTCTTACGTACCCCAATCAATTAGTAACTGGCTGATCGATGATCAGCAGCCGGATATAGGATCCGGCACCGGCCGACAGGCTGGCAAAACGTGCAGGGACAGCCCCTGACACAAGAGAAAATGGAGGAATTTTAACATGGCTCGTATTTCAGGTGTAGACTTACCGAGAGAAAAACGTGTTGAAATCGGTTTGACTTATGTATACGGAATCGGTAGAGTAAGCGCAAACAAGATTTTAGCAGAAGCAAAAGTTGATCCGAACACTCGTGTGAGAGATTTGACGGACGATGAAGTAAAGAGAATCAGTGAAGTAATCGACGCATCCTACGTTGTAGAAGGTGACCTTCGTAGAGAGGTAGCACTGAACATCAAGAGACTTCAGGAGATCGGATGTTATAGAGGTATCCGTCACAGAAAAGGTCTTCCGGTTCGTGGTCAGAAGACAAAGACGAATGCAAGAACAAGAAAAGGTCCTAAGAAAACTGTAGCAAATAAGAAAAAATAATCGTTGAAAGAGAAAGTAGGTTAGTTTAATTATGGCTAAAACTGTTGCAAAAAAAGTAACTAAAAAGCGTGTAAAGAAAAACGTTGAACACGGACAGGCACATATTCAGGCATCTTTTAATAATACAATCGTTACATTAACAGATGCGGAAGGAAATGCTTTAAGCTGGGCTAGTGCCGGTGGTCTGGGATTTAGAGGTTCAAAGAAATCTACTCCTTATGCTGCACAGGTTGCAGCTGAAACGGCTACAAAAGCAGCTTTGATTCATGGATTAAAAACAGTTGATGTAATGGTAAAGGGTCCGGGTTCCGGAAGAGAGGCAGCGATCAGAGCACTTTCTGCAAGCGGGCTTACCGTTACCAGTATCAGAGACGTAACGCCGGTTCCGCACAACGGATGCCGTCCGCCGAAACGTCGTCGTGTATAGTCGATCCGGCGCTTTTACCGGAGCGGATGTATCATTTAGTAACAAGAATCGTTGGAATGAAGCACTGCATTAGAAGTGTGTAAACAATAACTAGGAGGATATAATAATGGCAGTTAACAGAACACCTGTCCTGAAAAGATGCAGATCTCTTGACCTTGATCCTACTTTTCTGGGATATGACAAGAAATCGAATAGAACCAATGCAAGAAGCAACAAGAAGATGAGCGAGTATGGTCTCCAGTTGAGAGAGAAGCAGAAAGCAAAATTCATCTATGGCGTTCTTGAGAAACCTTTCAGAAATTACTATGCAAAGGCTGATAGAATGAAAGGTATGACCGGTGAGAACCTGATGGTTATGCTGGAGTCCAGACTGGACAATGTAATCTTCAGACTTGCATTTGCAAGAACAAGAAAAGAAGCAAGACAGATCGTTATCCACAAGCATGTATTGGTAAACGGTAAACCTGTCAATGTTCCTTCTTACCTTGTAAAGGCCGGAGACGTTGTAGAGATCAGAGAGAAGTCTAAGAGCTTACAGAGATACAAGGATATCCTTGAGGTTACAGGAGCGAGACTTGTTCCCGAGTGGCTTGATTGTGATCAGGCTGGTTTGAAAGGAACTGTTAAGCAGCTTCCATCCAGAGAGATGATCGATGTTCCTGTAAACGAAATGCTTATCGTCGAGTTATATTCTAAATAATAGTAACTGTGAATTGCTCGTAAAAGGAGGGTATTTAGAGTGTTTGATTTTGATAGACCCAATATTGAGGTTGCTGAGATCTCTGAAGATAAGAAGTATGGCAAATTCGTAGTAGAACCTCTGGAAAGAGGATACGGTATTACTTTAGGCAATTCATTGAGAAGAATCATGCTTGCATCTCTTCCGGGAGCAGCTGTCAGTCAGGTGAAAATCGACGGAGTTCTGCATGAATTCAGTTCCATTCCCGGTGTCAAAGAGGATGTGACTGAGATTATCATGAACATCAAGAGCCTGGCTATCAAGAACAGCAGTTCAAGCAATGAACCTAAAACCGCTTACATCGAGTTTGAGGGTGAGGGTGTTGTACATGCATCTGACATTCAGGCAGATCCGGATATCGAGATTCTCAATCCCGATCTGGTGATCGCTACCTTGAGTGGTGGTAAAGATTGCAGACTGTATATGGAACTTACCATCACCAAAGGAAGAGGATATATCAGCGCTGAGAAAAACAAATCAGCAGACCTCCCAATCGGCGTGATTGCGATCGATTCAATCTACACACCGGTTGAAAGAGTAAATGTTACCGTAGAGAATACACGTGTTGGTCAGCAGACTGACTATGATAAGCTTACATTAGATGTTCATACCAATGGAACACTTGCTCCTGACGAGGCAGTCAGCCTTGCAGCGAAAGTACTTAGTGCGCATCTTGCTCTTTTCATCGACTTATCTGAGAGCGCTCAGAAAGCAGAAGTAATGAACGAGAAACAGGCAGATGATAAGGTGAAGGTTCTGGAGATGAGCATTGACGAATTGGAGCTTTCCGTTCGTTCCTACAACTGTTTGAAGAGAGCCGGAATCAATACTGTTCAGGAGTTGACCAATAAGACACCGGAAGATATGATGAAGGTTCGTAACCTTGGCCGTAAGTCCCTTGAGGAAGTATTAGGCAAATTGAAAGAACTTGATCTTCAGCTGAATCCCAGCGAAGAGTAAGATAATGTGGGCGTATGAATGGTAATCCCGAAGTGTACATTCATACCGCTTCACGAATGGAGCTGTTCACACATTCGGTATGTAAGCCCGAAGAGCGATGCCGGATGCACCACGAGTGAAGGATTTTTCCTTCGTAATAAGAAAGGAAACGTAACATGGCACAGTACAGAAAACTTGGCAAAACATCCAGCCAGAGAAAAGCATTATTAAGAAACCAGGTAACCATGTTGTTACAGAATGGTAAGATTGTTACTACCGAGGCAAGAGCAAAAGAGACTGTAAAGATTGTTGAGCACCTGATTGCATTGGCAGTGAAGGAGAAAGACAATTACGAGACAGTAAAGGTATCTGCGAAGGTTCCGGTAAAGGATAAAGACGGCAAGAGAGTGAAAGAGGTTGTTGACGGTAAGAAGGTTACCAAGTACGAGACCGTTGAGAAAGAGATCAAAAAGGATATGCCGTCCAGACTTCATGCCAGAAGACAGATGTTAAAGGTATTATATTCTGTAACAGAAGTTCCGGCAGCTGCTGCAGGCAAGAAGAAAGCAACCAAGGAGGTTGATCTTGCTAACAAGTTATTTGAGGAGTATGCACCGAAATACGCAGGACGTAACGGTGGTTTCACGAGAATCACCAAGATCGGACTTCGTAAGGGTGATGCAGCTATGACAGTTCTGTTAGAGTTGATCTAATTCGTTCTGTAGTATATGTAAACTATGAAAGAGCCATCAAGTTAACACTGATGGCTCTTTTCTTTTGACATTTGATCCAAAGTGTGGTTTAGTAATAGAGGTAGTTGCAATTTGAGGCCAATGGAGTGCAATCGGTGAGTATTGTTAAGACAGACAAATTATCATTTGACTATATCAGAAGAGATGAAGAAGGCAATGTAGAAGGTATTACCAGAGCAGTAAATGATGTCAGCATAGATATCAAACAGGGTGATTTTATTGCGATCCTGGGACATAACGGTTCCGGTAAGTCTACGCTTGCCAAACATATGAATGCGATTCTCTATCCGACGGAGGGGACGATCTGGGTAGATGGGAAGGATACCGCGGATGACGACAATCTGTGGGAGATCCGGCAGAGTGCGGGTATGGTGTTCCAGAACCCGGATAACCAGATCATCGGTCAGGTGGTTGAAGAGGATGTGGGCTTCGGACCGGAGAACATGGGCGTTCCGACGAAAGAGATCTGGGAACGGGTGGAGGAGAGTCTGAAAGCCGTGGGAATGTATGAGTTTCGTCTGATGTCCCCCAACAAACTATCCGGCGGTCAGAAACAGCGTGTATCCATAGCCGGCGTAATTGCCATGCATCCGAAATGTATTATTCTGGATGAGCCTACTGCAATGCTGGATCCCAATGGTCGTGCAGAGGTAATCCGGGCAGTACGGGCGTTGAATGCTGTGGAGAATATCACTGTGATTCTGATTACACACTACATGGAAGAGGTCATCCATGCAGATAAAATATTTGTGATGGACAAAGGGAGCATTGAGATGGAAGGAACACCGGTAGAGATTTTCTCCAGGGTGGAACAGCTGCAGCAGCTGCGTCTGGATGTCCCGCAGGTAACGTTGCTGGCGCATGAACTGCGCAAGGCCGGGCTTGCGATTCCCACCGGAATTCTGACGGCGCAAGAATTGAAGGAGGCACTATGTCAATTATTCTGAATCATGTGTCTCACGTGTATGGTGCAGGAACCAACCAGGCAGTGAAGGCATTGGATGATGTGTCGTTAAAAATTGAAGATGGAGAATTCATTGGGCTGATCGGGCATACCGGTTCCGGGAAATCCACGCTGATTCAGCATATGAATGCTCTTTTGAAACCCACCGAGGGAGAAATCTATTTCAACGGAGCGGATATCCATGACAAGGAATACAACCGGAAAATGCTGCGGGGGAAGGTGGGGCTGGTGTTCCAGTACCCGGAGCACCAGTTGTTTGAGTCCGACGTATTTAAGGATGTTTGTTTCGGCCCCAGGAATCTCGGTCTTGATGACAAGGAAGTGGAACTGCGTTCCTATGCGGCATTGCGACAGGTGGGGCTGGAGGATGAGTTCTTCTATCAGTCACCCTTTGATCTGTCCGGAGGGCAGAAACGTCGTGTTGCCATTGCGGGGGTACTGGCGATGAAACCGGAGGTTCTGATTCTGGATGAGCCGACGGCAGGGCTGGATCCGAAAGGCCGGGATGAGATTCTGGATCTGGTGAAACGATTACATGACGAGAACGGCATTACGGTTATTCTGGTTTCCCATAGTATGGAGGATGTGGCAAAATACGTAGGCCGTCTCATTGTGATGGATCACGGTAAGGTTCAGTATGACGATACCCCGATGGCAGTATTTGCTCATTATAAGCATCTGGAGACCATGGGCCTGGCGGCACCCCAGATGGTGTATATTATGAATGAATTGAAGGAAAGCGGGCTACGGGTCAGAACCGACGTGGCTACGATAGAAGAGGCGCGGGATGAGATTCTCGCAGCATTGCGGCTCAAAAACACACTATGACCCCTTCGGGAATCATTATTTACAGAAAGTAAGAAAAAATGATCAGAGATATTACTCTGGGACAGTATTATCAGGCGGATTCCGTGATTCACAGACTGGATCCCCGCGTCAAACTGATGGCGACTCTGGTATATATTGTATCCCTGTTTTTGACGGAGAATTTCATAGCATACGGCATAGCTGCCCTTTTCCTGATCGTGATGATCGTTCTGTCGAAGGTACCGTTTCGTTTCATGATTCGCGGAATGAAGCCGATTTTGTTTCTGATGCTTCTGACAGTGCTCATCAATCTGTTTACGGCAACGGGGGAGAAACTGGTCTCATTTTGGGTTTTCACCATCACGGTGGAAGGCGTGAAAAGAGCAGCATTAATGGTATTCCGATTATCTTTTCTGGTGATCGGATCGTCGATTATGACATTGACAACCACTCCGAACCATCTGACGGACGGTCTGGAGAAGGGGCTTGGGTTCCTGCGGGTCATCCGGGTGCCGGTACATGAGATTGCCATGATGATGTCTATTGCACTCCGGTTTATTCCGATCCTCATGGAGGAGACGGATAAGATCATGAAAGCACAGATTGCCAGAGGGGCGGATTTTGAGAGCGGTAATCTGTTCAAACGTGCCAAAAGCATGGTGCCGCTTCTGGTTCCTCTTTTCGTGTCCGCATTCCGAAGGGCCAATGATCTTGCTATGGCAATGGAAGCCAGATGCTATCGGGGCGGTAAGGGAAGAACCAAGATGAAGCCATTGCACTACAAGGGCAGAGACTGGCTGGCATATCTGATTCTCGCATTGTATCTGGCAGGAATCATTATGATTAAGATCTATCTGAAGTGGGCACTGATTTAGTATGTGCCGGAACCCGTGGTGTCCGGCAAGGACGACAGAGACCTGAGGGCGGATGCCTTGGGATAGAGAACATCGGGAAAATGGAGGTACGGCATGCGGGTACGAATGACAGTTGCATATGACGGGACGGCCTATCACGGATGGCAGCTGCAACCCGGTGCCGTGACGATAGAAGAGAGATTGAACGGTACGTTGTCGGAACTGTTCGAGGAGGATATCCGCGTGATCGGAGCCAGCAGAACCGATTCTGGCGTGCATTCTTACGGTACGGTGGCAGTGTTCGACACCAATACAAGAATGCCTGCCGAGAAGATTATGTATGCTTTGAATCAACGTCTTCCGGAGGATATCCGCATCATGAGCTCGGAACAGTGTGCCGACGATTGGCATCCGAGGCATTGCGCATCGAAGAAAACGTATCTGTACAGAATCTGTTCCGCGCCAGTGCCGAATCCGCAATACAGACTCTATGCGCACCAGACACGATATCGTCTTGACGTGGAGCGCATGAATCATGCGGCACAGTATCTGATTGGGGAGCATGACTTCAAAAGCTTTTGCTCGACGGATTCTTCGGCACAGACCACGGTACGCACCCTGTATGAAGCGGAGGTAACATCAGTGCAGATTCCCATGGCGGGAGAAATGATTACCATCCGGGTGTGCGGTAACGGTTTTCTGTATAACATGGTACGGATCATTGCCGGAACGCTGATGGAAGTCGGCGTAGGGCGTATGGAACCGGAGCAGATAGAGACCATTCTCAAGGCATCGGACCGTTGTACGGCAGGACCGACGGCACCGGCCTGTGGGCTGACACTGTATTCTTATGAGTTTCTATGAAGAGAAGTACTCTTTTGTGCAGTAAACTTGTAATCTGTCGTGAAAACTTGCAAATTCTATGAAAAATACGTTGACACACCAGGATGCGTATAATATAATATTTCAATGTGGCGACCTGTGAAGTGTCCAGCCAATGCCCCGGTAAAGACATTGACAGTGTTCGCGGCGTGAAACAGTATTTGAGCAGGTAACTCAATTTCGTATGGAGGAAACACAATGAAAACATTTATGGCTAGTCCAGCTACAATTGATAGAAAATGGTATGTAGTAGACGCTTCCGGAATGGCTCTGGGACGTCTGGCTTCAGAAGTAGCTAAGGTTCTCCGTGGTAAGAACAAACCTACATTCACACCACATATTGATACAGGTGATTATGTAATCGTCATCAATGCAGCACAGGTTAAAGTGACAGGAAGAAAACTTGATCAGAAGATTTACTACAAACATTCTGATTATGTTGGCGGCATGAAGGAAACAACACTTCGCGAGATGCTGGCATCCAAGCCGGAGAGAGTTGTTGAACTTGCTGTGAAAGGTATGCTTCCGAAGGGACCTTTAGGAAACCAGATGTATACCAAACTTCATGTATACGCAGGTGCAGAGCATGAACAGCAGGCTCAGAAACCTGAAGTATTGACATTTTAATCGAGGACTGAAAGGAGAATAACACAATGGCAAGAGCAAAAAAAGCAGCATCCAAGTTCTACGGAACAGGCAGAAGAAAGACTTCTATCGCCAGAGTATATATTGCACCGGGTAAAGGAGAGATCACCATCAATAAGAGAACTCTCGATGATTACTTCGGACTGGAGACCTTAAAGACAATCGTTAAGCAGCCGTTAGTAGCTGTTGACGCTGTTGATAAATTCGACGTAATGGTAAATGTTCATGGTGGCGGATACACAGGACAGGCAGGTGCCATCAGACATGGTATCTCCAGAGCATTACTGCAGGCTGACGCTGACTACAGACCGGTTCTGAAGAAAGCTGGATTCTTAACAAGAGATCCTCGTATGAAAGAGCGTAAGAAATACGGTCTCAAAGCCGCTCGTCGCGCACCTCAGTTCAGCAAGAGATAATCTGCGCGAACTACAAGCGTTGCAAAACAAGCAAATGCGAAACTCCCTGGATGCTTGCATCCAAGGGAGTTTTTCTATTTGCGAAGTTTTATAGCACGTCAGCGCGACATGAGCAAGACCGAAGGTCTGCGAATGTAGCAACGCGAAGCGTCACTGACTGTCGCGACCGACATGGAGCGAAGCGGAATGGAGTGCCTCGTGGTAAAGAATTTACAAACCAAAATCCAGTATTTCCGGGGTTTTTCTTTTATAAGAAATAGTAGTGAGAAGTGCTGAAAAGTGGAAAAAAATTGGACCATAAGGAACAAGTAGGACACACGTAGGGAACAAAAATCTCACTATATTTTATTGATTTCTGCTACTAATACTTCTATATCTAAGTGTGTATAGACCTTTTCGGTAAGAACATTGAACCGGAATGCCCTGCGATAATTTTTAACATAGTAGGGTGAGCGTGCACCTATGTTAGCATTGATTTATCTTTATGAGGAACAAGAGTTTGGTATATTGGTATGGAAAATAATATGAAATTTTTAAGATATTTTTAAAATGTTATCTAACCAATTTGTGTATTTAGCAACTATTACTATGAAAGCTTTCAAAATACTTAAAGGAATAAAGAACAGACATGACGAAAGAATGCATTGACAAAATTATAGAGCAGAATATGGAGAAGATTTATCTGTATTGTCTTCGTAAGGTAAGTAATACAACTGATGCAGAAGATTTGGCTTCGGATATTATTCTCGAACTGCTTAGATCATATACACATATTAATAATGACGGCGCTGTATATGGCTATCTTTGGTCGATTGCTAGTAACCTTTGTAATAATTACTGGCGCAAACAGTCGAGATACAGTTATGATGAATTACCGGAAGAATATACAGGTTTGTATATTCCTACTCCCGTTGAGGATTCGGATCAAGAAGAGGAGCTGGCAACGCTTCGGCGTGAGTTATCTCTTCTTAGTAATAATTATCGTGTGATTATGATTGATTTTTACTTCCACAATATGCGATGTGAGCAAATTGCAGTAAAAATGGGAATTTCAACTAACAATGTAAAACAGTATCTGTTCGAGGGAAGAAAGAAGGTAAAAATAGGCATGGATAAACAAAGAAAATATGGAACACATAGTTATGCTCCTGAAAAGTTTTCAATGAATTTTTGGGGAAATAGTTCAAAAGGATATTGGGAACTGTTTGAAAGAAAGCTTCCTGGGAATATTATGCTTGCTATATATGAAAAACCAAGGACATTGGAAGAATTAAGCCTTGAAGTAGGAGTTGCAGTGCCTTATCTTGAGGACGAACTGGAGCCACTTGAAAAGTTCGAGGTTATAAGAAGAAAGGGTAATAAGTATTACAGTAATATTGTAATCTATGATTACAGTTGGATGGAAAAAATTCATGCTCGTTCAAAGAGTGTTTTGACAGAAAAGCTTGATGATATTAAGGCTATGATTGACAAGGGCGTGGATGCTTTGGAAAAGAGCGATTATACCAATTATATGGATGATTTGAATGCAAGAAGATGGTTTATTCTTATGTTACTTTTCTGGGAAGCGCAGCAAACTTCTGAAGGGAAGATGAAAACACATCTTACTTTTCCACTTCTAGCTAACGGAAGTAATGGCTATGTTATGGGGCAGCGTGGTGAATTCCCTATTGCAATTCATGGAATATATGGAATGTATGGACTAGAGAAAGGTTATATACGAGTTTTAAACTATAACATGTTGTCTGATATTGTATTGAGTCCATTTGAAAGAGGCCATAGGGAAGTATTACTTGCGGCTGAAAATAGGGCTGCAGAAATGAACCAAGTTAGTGAGCTTCCTAAGCTTCTAGATATGAAAGTGGTTCGGATTGAAGATGGAAAAATTATGCCATGTTATTCTGAAATCTCAGAAAGAGATTATCATAGTATCATGCAAGTGCTTGACTCAGAAATTGATTCATTGGCTGAGATTGCCGCGAAGATAAGGGATGATGCCGGTGATGAACTTTCTAGAAGCATTCCATATGATATTAGCTGGGCAAAAGATATTGGTAGTATCGTGTCTATGTTCAGTATATTAGAAAATATTGTGCCGGTAGTTCTTGAAAGTGGATATCTTACAAAGGGAAAAGACGGTCAAAATTTGACAACATTTTATTTCAAAAAATAAATACGATAAGCACAAAAAAATTTTTTGGGGGGGCAGGTAGTAAAGATAAATCAATAAGGATAAAGAATATATTGATAAAATGGCTGTTTTGTGTATAATATATTTAGTAGGTGATGCACAGCCTTATAAGTGAGCGAGTTATAAGTGGGTGATGCACAGCCCTCAAATGAGCGAGTTATCAGCAGGGACAAGGTTTCTTGTCCCTGTTTTACATTATGAGGAGGTATATGAGGGGACTAAAGATTTATGAAATAGATTCCAGGTACATTAAGTTTTTATCTGGATTTCAAGAACATATTTTTTCTACTGAGGGAGAAAAGAGTGGAAGAAAGTACATTGGCATTATTCTAGAAATAAACGGATTTAAGTATTTTGCTCCGTTGTCTTCTTTTAAGGCAAAACATAAGAAGATGAATGAGGGCGTTGATTTTATAAAAATTAAAGATTATTCGGTCATTAATATAAATAATATGATTCCGGTTCCTGACGGTGTATATACGTTAGTTGATGTAAATGGTATTAAGGATCCTCATTACAAGTTTTTATTACAAGCTGAAAGCCGAGAGATAAATAAACAGAGAAATAGAATACTTAAGAACGCAGATATAGTTTATAAGCATAAATTACGTAATGGTGATAGTACACCGTTAGCAAAGAGAACAAATGCTTTTATAGTGTTGGAAAAAGCATGTAAAGAGTATTGCTATTGACATACCGTTGTCCTCGAGAGCCCTGAGCTGCTCTCAGTAAGACGCAGGTAGGTAGCAAAGCTTTTGAAAAATGCCGTATTTTCGGTACTTGAAGGTTTAAAAACGTTAATAAATATTCTCCAAGAGATAATTTTTACAAAATTTCAAAAAGCATTACAAACCCTCGAAAGTTCAGTATTTTCGAGGGTTTTCTTTATGCTTGCGTTTTTAATGATTTTCTAAAAAGTGCAGAATTTTTGACAATAGCACACACGTAGCACACAAATTTATTTGACATATTAGGAAATTGCTGATATTATGCGTACAATCTCATATTATTTTCTTTACTGTTTTAACGATAATTGGTATGTTTGCCTATTTCTGCATGATGATGAATGCTTCGTAGTGTCCTGTCATTCAAAATCTGGCTTCCATAGATGTCTATCGTGCCATGCAGGACTCTTTTCCTATGCTGAAGCAAAAATATGCTTCGGGGGATGACATATTTTTGGCCAGCTTAAGAATAAACATTTCATTAATCGAAATGGAATAAGGGAGGAATTGCCAATGAATCAAGATGGATTAAAGGTTATGGAGGAACGTTTCGGACAGGATACAGTCATTGTCCTTGGAACAACAGACGGAGATTATCCGGCTATGAGATATGTGAATGCATATTATGAGGATGGAGCTTTTTATGTAATTACATATGCCTTGTCCAACAAGATGCAGCAGATAGGTAAAAACCCCAAGGTATCCCTGTGTGCGGAATGGTTTTCGGGCAGAGGATGGGCTGTAAACCTCGGATATTTTGGGCGGGAGGATAACAAAGAACTGGCAGAGAAGCTTCGCAGGGAGTTTGCCGCATGGATTGATAACGGGCATAACAATTTTGAAGACGAGAATACGATTATCTTAAGAATTGATCTTGTTGATTGCGTCTTATTCTCCCATGGCACCAGGTATGATATCAGTTTTGACAGAAACGGATTGCATGATGTTAGAGCACAATAGAATGCCAATTGTAACCTTACACAATGGAAGTATGGCAGAATATCAATTTCATATACAGCAAAACAAATTTGTGATACAATGACAGTAGTTGACACTATCGACGCGAAATAGGAGAAAGATATGCTGAATTTACGTTTTAAGTACATTGTGATTACAAGTTTGTTTTTTGTGTTACACAATATTCCCAAGGCGAATAAGATGATTCGGTATTGGGATCGTTATACAGATGAAGAACGTGAGAAGATGGCCTGCAAGATCATCGATCATATGAAACGTCGCGGCAGAACGGTAACGGATCTGTACGGAATGAAGAATATCCAGCCACTTGCGAATCGAACGGTTCAGGAAGACGGTACAGTGGTGTCGGATCGTCCGGGAGCAGTGTATTATGCGAATCATCAGGGGAAGTATGACGCCATCGGAGTGATGTTAGCGCTGGAGAAGCCCTGCCCTACGTTGTGGGATATCCATTCCGCATCCAGACTGGTTGGCAAGCAGGTAAGCGGATTGCTGGATTGTTCCATTGTGGACCTCCGGGATATGAAGGATAAGGTCCGGGCCATTCAGGCAACGGTGGAGAAGGTGAAAAGCGGTCGTGATTTCCTGATTTTTCCCGAGGGGGGATATACGGATAACCACAATGAACTGCAGGAATTTCATTCCGGCTGTTTTGCGGTGAGCCTGAAGACGAAGGCGCCGATTGTTCCTACGGTTCTGTATGATGCATATAAATCCATGAACAGTAATACATTTGAAAAGGTGGTAACACAGATTCATTTTCTGGATCCGATCTATTACGACGAATACAAGGATATGCGTAAAGTGGAGATCTGTGAACTGGTGAAGTCCAGAATCGAAGCGAGACTGAAGGATATCAAAAACGGTGTGGATCTGGGGGCACCGGACAAACGGATCTGATGACAAAACAGGTTACGTTGGGGGGATGATATGTGGGCATTGATTGTATTGGGATGCGTGGTCGGGACGATCCTGTCACTGGCACTGCTGTATGTGATTGTTGTATTTGTCAGTGCGGCATTGGTGAATCCGGACAAGGAGTATGAGAAGCACAGCGGATATTACAGATGGCTGCTGAACAGTGCAACCTGGTTTGCGGTTCGCGGCGCCAGAATTAAATTGCATGCAAATGGGGTGGAGAAAATACCCAAGGGACGGTTTCTGGTGGTGGGGAACCATCTGTCCAACTGGGACCCGATTCTGACATGGTATGTGATGCCCCGGGCGAAGTTGTCTTTCATCTCGAAGGAGGGGAATTTCCATATTCCCGCATTCGGGAGAATCATACGCAGATGCTGTTTCAAGGTGATCGATCGCGGGGATGCCAGGGAATCGCTGAAAACACTGCACAGAGCGGCAGAGATGATCAGGAAGGATGAGGTGAACTACGGAATCTATCCGGAGGGTACCAGGAACAGGGAACCGGAGAAGGGGCTTCTGCCGTTTCACAACGGAGTGTTCAAGATTGCACAGCAGGCAAATGTGCCGATTGTGGTTGTGGCTGTCCGGGGAACTGAGAAAGTGGCGGGGAATTTCCCGTGGCATAAAACAGACGTGTATCTGGATATTTGTGACGTTATCCCGCCGGAAGAGCACGTGAAGAGAAGAACGCAGGAGATCGGTGCCCGTGTGGAGGCTGATCTGAAAGCGGTGTTGTAGGAGGAACAGAAGATGGCAGTATATCATATTTTCTATAACCCACTGGCTGGGAACTCAACCGGTGAGGCAGAAACCAGGAAACTGGATCATATTCTGGAGGGACACACATTACATTATTACAGCCTGTTAGAGGTGGATAATCTTAGCACGAAAATTGCTTCTTTTCCGGAAGAGGATCGTATCCTTCTGTCAGGTGGAGACGGTACCTTAAACCGGTTTGTTAATCGGCTGGAGAATCCGGATCAAATGAGAGACATTTATTACTACGCATCAGGAAGCGGCAATGATTTTTTTGCAGATCTTGGCAAGAAGAAGGGGGATGAACCGATCCTGGTAAATGAGTATATCAGGAAACTTCCTGTGGTGACGGTCAATGGGAAGTCATATCGATTTATCAATGGTGTCGGTTACGGGATTGACGGATACTGTTGTGAGGTGGGGGACAGCCTCCGGGAGAAGTCGGATAAGCCGATCAATTACACCGGGATTGCAATCAAGGGTCTGCTGTTCCACTATAAGAGAACGTCGGCTACGGTAACGGTGGATGGGGAGACCCATCATTACCGGAAGGTCTGGCTGGCTCCTACCATGAACGGCAGATTGTACGGGGGAGGGATGATCCCTACGCCGGATCAGAAGCGGCTGGGGGAGGATCGGAAACTCTCTACCATGATTATGTACGGTACAGGCAAACTGCACACGTTGATGGTGTTCCCTACCATCTTCAAGGGGGAGCACGTAAAGCATCGGAAGATGGTGGAAGTACTGACCGGTAAGACGATTACGGTGGAATTTGACAAGCCCACCGCGCTGCAGATCGATGGAGAGACGGTACGAAATGTGACGAAATACACGGCGACACTGTAGCAATTCCGAATTGGGAGGGTGAGATGACGGAACAGAGAGCGCAGGAGACGGTCAATGAGAGAGAAAAGGCCGCAAGAGAAGCTTTCCTGCAAGGGTATAATTGTGCACAGGCAATCATGGTCGCATTTCAGGATGTGATCGGCATAGAGCCGGAGACGGCGCTGAGACTGGCTTCTTCTTTCGGCGGCGGTATGGGGCGCATGCGGGAGGTGTGCGGTTCGGTCAGCGGTATTTTCATGGTGGCAGGCCTTCTCTACGGATACAGTGATTCCAAGGAGAAGGATGGAAAAAGGGCACTCTATGCCATTGTCCAGGAATTGGCGGCACGCTACCGGGCGGAAGCCGGCTCGATTATCTGCAGGGAGCTACTTGGAATGGCAGGTGTGGCGGAAGCGGACAATACCGATCCGGAACCGGGGGAACGCACTCCGGAATATTACCGGAAGCGCCCGTGCGAGGTTAAGATCGGTCTTGCAGCAAGGATTCTGGATGAATATATGCAGGAGCATCCTCCGGGAAACGGGGACAAACGATAATCCGACATTAAATGTTAACCATAATATGAAAACGGGTTGACAAATAAATAGAAACAGTGTACTCTGTCCTATGGATGCGGCAAGGATTGCCGCACCGTGAGGAGAGTATGTGACGATGAAGAAAAGAAAAACGATTTACAGTATTACCATGTGCGGTGTCATGACAGCGTTGCTCTGTATCATTGCACCGTTAACCATCCTGCTGCCGGGCGGCGTTCCGATTACGCTGGCGAATATGATTCTGTACCTGACGGTGTATCTGCTGGGGGGAATGTATGCAACAGCCTGCTGCGGAATCTATCTGTTACTGGGGATTGTGGGACTTCCGGTATTCTCGAATTACGGAAGCGGCATTGCCAAGGTCGTTGGACCGACAGGAGGATATCTGCTGGGGTATCTTTTTGTAACGGTGATTATGGGCGGGATCATGCACCTTGGAAAGCGGAAACTGTGGTCTGCGATTCTCGGTATGGTGCTTGGACTTGCGGTGCTCTATGCATTCGGGACGATATGGTTTATGATCTCCTGCAAGGCAACGTTAAAGTATACCTTAAGCGTGTGCGTGTATCCGTTCCTGGCACTGGATGCGGCGAAGATTGCTGTAGTGGCGATTGTGGGGCCTCTGGTAAAGAAACCGATTACAAGATTCCTGACACACGAATAGAAGGAATTGATAGGAGAGAAGAATCGCAGCCGGAAATGACGGTCTGCATGGCATTTCGGAATAATAGCCGCGGCGTTGTCTTACAGTAGACAATTCCGCGGTTTTGTGGTATTTTGTGTATACAAATAATGGAAAATGCGTCGCGGAATAGGTCCGGAGAGACTGGGTGTGATAGGGCATCCGGGGATGCAACGATGCAGAGTAAGGAGACGAACACAGATGAAGACAAATGTATTCATAGACGGTAGTGAAGGAACAACCGGCTTACGGATTCATGAGAGACTGGGAGACAGGGATGACATTGAATTGCTGCAGATTGCCCCCGAGCTGCGTAAGGATCCGCAGGAGCGCCGCAGGATGATCAATGCATCCGACGTTACGTTTCTGTGCCTTCCGGATGCGGCAGCTGTGGAGGCAGTCTCGTTGGCGGAGGATGGGGTCAGGATCATTGATGCGTCCACTGCCCACAGAACCAATCCGGACTGGGCGTACGGATTCCCGGAACTGTCCGATGTACATTATGAGAAGATCAGAACCGGCCGTCGTGTGGCAGTTCCCGGCTGTCATGCGTCCGGGTTTGTCGCAATCGTTTATCCGTTGATTGCAGGAGGAATCCTGCCGGCAGATTACCCGATCAGTGCATTTTCCCTGACCGGATACAGCGGTGGCGGTAAGAAGATGATCGCAGAGTACGAGGCGGAAGAGAAAGCCACGGAATTGTTTGCGCCCCGGGAGTATGCGTTGTCACAGCAGCACAAGCACCTGAAGGAGATGAAGGCGGTAACCGGTCTTACGAGAATACCGCTTTTCTCACCTATCGTTGACGATTATTACAGCGGAATGGTGGTATCGGTTCCGCTGTATACGGATCTGCTGAACGGCAGGCAGACGCCGGAGACGGTACATGCTTTTCTGCAGAGATATTATTCCGGAAGACAGTTTATGCAGGTATGTCCATACGGTGCAGAGGCTGAGACGCGAGGCTTCTTGAGCGGGAATGCCTTGAGCGGCTGGGATGGTATGCGAATCTATGTGACCGGGAATGAGGATCGAATCCTGATATCCACTCAGTTTGATAATCTGGGAAAAGGAGCATCCGGTGCAGCTGTGGAATGTTTCAATATCATGACCGGATGTGCAGAAGAGAAAGGGCTTGTCCTGTAAGAGGGAAATGAAAGAAGGGAGAAATGAAATGGAATATGCAATTACCACCAACTGTCTGACGAAACGGTATAAACGTAACGTGGCAGTGGATTCCGTAAGCCTGCATGTGAAGAAGGGGGAGATTTACGGATTTATCGGGAGAAACGGAGCCGGAAAGACCACTTGTATGAAGGTGATCTGCGGTCTTGCATCACCCACTGCAGGGGAAGTTTCCCTGTTTGGGCACACGGGTGCGCAGGCGGCGGAATGCTTCGGGCGGATCGGGAATCTGATTGAGAATCCCGGCATCTACGGGAATATGACCGCGGAGCAGAATATGGAGGCCAAATGTATCCTCATGGGGATTCAGAGAGAAGGATATGTGCAGGAACTCCTGGAGTTCGTCGGACTGGGAGCTGTGGGAAAGAAGAAGGCGAAACAGTTTTCGCTCGGTATGAGACAGCGTCTCGGGATTGCCCTTGCACTGGTCGGAGAACCGGAGATTCTGGTGCTGGATGAACCGATCAATGGTTTGGATCCACAGGGGATTGTAGAGGTCCGGGAAACACTGCTGCGATTGAAAACAGAGAAAAACATGACCATTATGATTTCCAGCCATATCCTGGAGGAATTGTCAAAGCTGGCAGATACCTATGGGATTATTGACAATGGACGTCTGCTTCAGGAGATCAGCAGGGAGGAACTGGAGGAGAAATGCGAGAGTTATATCCGGATCCGGCTTGACCAACCGCAGATCGCCTGTTCGATCCTGGCGGAGATGGGGATCAGCCGCGTGAAGATTATGGATGAGCATACTCTGTGTGTATACGAACGGCTGGAGGACAGTGCATGGATGAATACTGCACTGGTCCGTGGTGGCTGCAGTATTTCAGAGATTATGGTAATATTCGGTCAGTTGGAGGACTATTATCTGCAGTTAACGGGAGGTGCTTATCATGCATAATCTTTTCAAAATGTATTTGTATAAGATTCGTCATTCCAAGGCAACTCTGGTTATGTTGCTGATCGCGCTGGGGATGACGCTGTTCACACGGGCTGTTACCAAGGCTGTGGAAGTGATGATCGAGAAATGGGAAAGTACGCAGGAAGAAACAGAAGCCGGGGCGGAAGATACCATGGAGATTACCGTGGACAGTCATGAAGAGAATGAAACCATTGTGGATTCTTACGTTACTCAGCTAAAAGGAGGTTTATGCCTTCTGTTTATGGTAATCTATGCGGGAATTGTGTTTGGCGCGGATGAGAGACAGGGCTTTATGAAAAACATTGCCGTTCAGGTACCGAAACGATGGAAGATTGTAGGTGCCAGAATTGCTGCAACGGCGGTTGTTCTGGTCATATTCCTGGCAATCAGTTTCCTGTGGGAGATTCTGATGGATCTGATCTTTTCTCCGGGGATCCCGTTCGGAGCGAAGCCGGATGTGCTGATCGCCATCGGATTGGAATTCCTGTTGCACATGGCATTTCTGTCACTTACGATTTTCCTGATTACCTGGTGGCGCAACGCCGGCTTGTACATGCCGATTTCGATACTGCTGGCAACTGGTTTCCACAGCTTATTTGCCAATTTGTTTAATGCGCTGATTACTGCACTGAAGGGAGAACTGGTCTTTGATGTGAATTGGCTGTTCTCCATTATTCAGGTGGAGACGCTTCCGGTGCATGGAGGTGGTTCCGATTGGTTATTTGCAGGAGTTCTTGCAATTGTGTATCTAATTGTTTGGAATGGTCTCAATATTCTGATGATTCGCAAGCGGGATATCGTGTAGAGAATGCTTGTTTCGACGGTTTCCTGCGATACTCGTCACTGTAGGCAGGCAAATCTCCTGCAGGATGGATGAAAGATATACACATTCCGGACTGACACGGGCGCACGGGACAGGAACCGATCGGGACACAAAAAAAGAGAAGAATGGGCAGAAAAGAGGTCGCACACGAACGGTGTTGCGGCCTCTTGGTGGTTGCGGGGCATGGTCACGCGCTGACAGATAATGTCGAAAGGTTATGTCCAGGCACCGTCGACCGTAATGATCTGACCGGTGAGATAGGAAGGAGCGTGCAGCAGCATGAGGACCGCCCGGGCAATGTCTTCCGGAGTTCCGATCCGGTCAGCCGGAATCTGCTCAATCAGACTAGCCGTTTCTTCTGTGGTCAGGTGCCGGTTCATATCGGTGTCAATCAGCCCGCAGGCGATGGCGTTGACCTGAATATGGCTGGGAGCCAGTTCCCTTGCCAGAGCGCGGGTCAGGGTATTCACACCGCCTTTGGAAGCGGAATATGCAACCTCCATGGACGCTCCGGCAGCACCCCATACGGAGGAGATATTGATGATGTGACCGGCGTGCTTGCGCAGCATCAGAGGAATGCAGTATTTGCAATGATAGAAAACGCCGGAAAGATTTGTGGATATCATGGTGTTCCAATCATCCACAGACATCTCATGCAACAGACCGGTCATGGAGATGCCTGCATTGTTTACCAGAACATCGACGGAGGGAATCTCTCCGAATAATTCTTCCACCATACCGGGATTGGAACAATCACAGAGGCGGAGGGTTATGGTCTGGTCCGTACGATTCAGGGACAGTAGTTCATCCCGCAGCTGTTCCAGTCTGTCGTAGGATTGTTTGCAGGTTACAATAAGGGAATATCCTTCCCGGTAGAGTGCAGCTGCAATGGAACGTCCGATTCCGCGGCTGGCACCGGTAATTAAGGCAGTCTTGGGCATAATGAATCCTCCGATCTGTATCTGATAAGTTATGTTGGAAAAACGGATCCTTGTAATTCCCCAAAAGTATGGGGCAGGATCCTGTTGCCATCCATAGAAAGTATATCATGTCTGCGGGAGAAAAGAAAACCCTGGATATACTATAGAGAGGAACCTGCGATATCCGGGAGAAATGCGGACAAATGATTGATGTAACAGGAAGAAAATGGTACAATGATACAAGAAAATGTAGATATATGCAGAATGGATTACCAGATATAGTATTGTGTGTGGTTCCAGGCGCTCATGGAAGAAGGAGAACAGGATGAATTACGATCTGATTATTATCGGAGCCGGCCCGGCCGGACTAACGGCTGCTATTTATGCGCAGCGTGCGAAACTGAATACCCTCGTGGTAGAGAGAAGTCCCATCAGCGGAGGGCAGGTTCTCACAACCTACGAAGTGGATAATTATCCGGGGGAGAAAGGAATCGGCGGGTATGATCTGGGGGTGAAGTTCCGGGAACATGCGGATGCACTGGGTGCACAATTCATGGAGGCGGAAGTAGAGAAGATCGTATTGGAAGGAGCATGGAAGATGGTCCATACGGATCAGGGAGAATTGCGTGCCAAAGCTGTGATCCTTGCGACAGGCGCCACCCATGCGAAACTAAATGTGCCGGGCGAAGAGGAACTGGCCGGGATGGGCGTGTCCTACTGCGCCACCTGCGACGGTGCTTTTTTTCGGAATAAGACTGTTGCTGTCGTAGGCGGCGGTGATGTGGCGGTAGAGGATGCGATTTTCCTGGCAAGGGTATGCAGCCAAGTATATCTGGTTCACCGAAGAGAGGAACTGCGTGCTGCAAGAGTATTACAGGAAGCGTTGTTTGCCCTTCCCAATGTAGAGTGTGTGTGGAACAGTGAACTGCAGAAGATTGACGGGACGGACCAGGTAACCGGCGTGGTGGTACGGAATAAGCAGACCGGAGAAGCGCGGGAAATGGCTGTGGACGGCGTTTTCATCGCGGTTGGTATCCATCCGAATACAGAAGAGTACCGTGATCTGGTAGCCTGTGACGAGGGTGGTTATGTGGTGGCAGGAGAAGACTGTGTGACCAGCGTGCCAGGGATTTTCGCAGCCGGAGACGGCAGAACCAAGCAGCTTCGCCAGATCGTGACGGCGGTGGCTGATGGTGCCAATGCGGTGACAAGCGTGCAGAACTATCTGCTCACATTTGACAAATAAAATGCTTCATGGTATAGTAAACGTAGTTGTAACAATTTTGTAACAATTAGACGGTTCGCAGGATGCGGGAAGCGGACCGGCGGTTACATCCGGCAGTGCAATTATGGAGGCTATCATGAAAAGACGATCTATGCAACATGCGGCATTGATTCTGGCGGGAACCTTAGTGCTCTCTGGGAACAGTATTGGGGCGCTGGCCGTCGGAACCCCTGTACAGAGAATCGATGTACCGGCGATGGAACGATTATTGATTCCTACAACGGTAAGAGCGCATGAGGACAGGAAACAGAACATTCTGACGGAAGAGGAGAAGGCACTGTCCGAGAACTCTCCTGTTATGGAAGCGAGTGAACCTGTTGAGGAGGGGATTGATGAGAACGCCCCCCTCAATATCCTGATTGCAGATGTGAACGACTATGTGAATGTACGTTCATTGCCCGGACTGGACGGTACGATTCTGGGCAAGCTATATGATGGATGTGTCGGCATTGTCCTGGATGAGGTGGAGGGGTGGTGCCTGATTTCTTCCGGCAATGTGGAAGGATATGTGTCGGCAGAATATTGTATAACCGGCGAGGAGGCGCAGGCACTCTATGCAGAGGTCATACAGAAGATCGCTACGGTGGAAGCAGACGGGTTGAATGTCAGAAGCGAACCCAGTACGGATTCTGAAGTATTGAAGGTATTGGGAAACGGAAGCAGGGTGACCGTTCTGGAGATACAGGAGGACTGGGTCAAGGTTGTCTGCGGAACCAAAGAAGGATATGTGTCCAGGGATTATGTTTCGGTGGAGATGTCCTATGAGACCGCCGAGACACTGCAGGAAGAAAAGGATCGGCTTGCTGCCGAGAAGAAACGCAAGGAAGAAGAGGCCCGTAAGAAACGGGAGGCAGAAGAGGCTGCGGCAAGAGAGGCTGCAGAACGGGCAGCCGCGGAGCAGGCAGTTGCCGGGAATACTGATTCCAACGGTACGACCAATACCGGGTCTGGCGGAAGCGGGGAGTTTGTGATTACCGATGATATGACCAGCTACGAGAAGGGTGTCGTGGTGGCAGAATTTGCGTTGCAGTTTGTGGGCAATCCTTACGTATATGGAGGCACCAGTCTGACAAACGGCGCAGACTGTTCCGGATTCGTACTTGCGGTGTATAAGAACTTTGGCGTCAAACTGCCGCATTCTGCCAATGCGGATCGCAAAGAAGGATACGAGGTAGACGGGATTGCCAATGCGCAGCCGGGAGATCTGGTATGTTACTCCGGACATGTTGGACTATATATCGGAAACGGTCAGATTGTACATGCCAGTACGACGAAGACCGGGATTAAGATTTCGGATGCAGGATACAAACCGGTTCTGGCGGTCAGGAGAATTTTCTGACGAATGAAATGCGGCTCCGGATCGGAAACGAAGCAGTGCAGTTATTATTTTTCGTGAGTTTTCACAAAATTCGACGGGTTTGTGCTTTACAATAATTAGCAGGAGTAATTCCTGATTATGGAGTTATCCACAATTATGCATTTTTCAAATGGCTTAAAATGGACTTATTCACTAAGTTATACACATTATCCACAGATTTATGCATAAAAAAGGACTCTGAATTATGTAACCGGGGCGAACAACCGTTTTGTGGACTTGTTATAAAAAGAGTACCCGGCGAAGCCTGTCGAAATCCACAGATCATTAAAATTGTATAAAATCCACATAAAATGCTTTGGTTTTTTCGAGGTTTATGTTATAATTACCATACGACATATAAACGGAAGGGATGGTTGGCATGAAGTTTATTATTAGTGGCAAGAACATCGACGTTACGGAAGGGCTTCGTACGGCAGTGGAGGACAAGATTGGAAAACTGGAGAAGTACTTTACGCCGGATACGGAGGCACAGGTAACCTTAAGCGTTGAGAAAGAGCGCCAGAAAATTGAGGTCACAATTCCGGTGAAGGGGAACATCATTCGTTCTGAACAGGTCAGTAACGATATGTATGTGTCCATTGACCTTGTAGAAGAGGTTATTGAGAGACAACTCAAGAAGTACAAGAATAAAATTGTGGAGAAACAGCAGGCGGCAGCATCTTTCCAGAAAGCGTTCATTGAGAATGACTATCAGGAGGATGATGAGATCAAGATCGTTCGTACCAAGAAATTCGATATCAAGCCGATGTATGCAGAGGACGCTTGTATCCAGATGGAACTTCTGGGACATAATTTCTATGTATTCTGCAATGCTGAGACAGAACAGGTCAACGTTGTTTACAAACGGAAGGGCGGTACATACGGACTGATTGAGCCGGAAGACTAAAACAATTGCATAATGATGGATCGGCAGTGCAGATGCGCTGCCGATTTTTTGCGTTATGGGAAGCGTTGTTTCATTCTGCCTCCTCCCTCCCAAAAGCACTGTAACAGCAGGGAAAATGAGCTGCCGTACCCTGCCGTGGCCGTAGCATTACGCAGGATCCCTCAATTCTTGCGGAAATGTACAAAAACGTTTTCGCAAATTTGCTTTTCTTTTTTGAAAAACGCTTTACTTTGAAAATAAAATATACAATCCGGCAGTTGCAAATCTATATATTGAACAAAGATGAGCAAAGTGCTCTTTTTGATGCATGATCTAATTGACTTTTTGTGTAGTTTTGTACTATGATCAAGTTACGAAAACGTTTGCGGTTGCCAAAATGTCTGAATGAGGCGATTGGAACGTTTCCGCGAAAGGACAATACGATGGTTTCAATCAAAGATGTGGCAAAAGAGTGTGGTGTTTCCGTATCCACGGTCAGTAAAGCGCTGAACGGACATATGGATGTCAGTGAAGCCAAAAAGGAACTCATCAGAAACAAAGCAAAAGAGATGGGGTATTCTCCGAATTCCTATGCGAAAGCATTGAAGACCAATCGGAGCTACAGTATCGGTGTGCTGTGTATTGATGAGGCGAGAAATGGTCTGACGCATGATTTTTTCTCGAAGGTACTGAACAGCTTCAAGGTTACCGTGGAGAGTTACGGATATGATATCACATTCATTGCGAATAATATGAACAATCCCTATGCGAGAACATATCTGGAACGTTGCAGGTACAGAGGGTTTGACGGTGTGATTATCGCCTGTGTGGATTTTGAAGAAGAACAGGTTCGGGAATTGATGCAGAGTGACATTCCGATAGTTGTGATCGACTATACATATAATAGAACCATTTCCGTACTATCCAACAATCTGCAGGGGATGAAGGAATTGACACAGTACGCAATTGATATGGGTCATACGGACATTGCGTATCTGTATGGAGAGGATTCGCTGGTTACTTCCAACCGATTGTCTGCCTTCTATATTACAATGGAAGAGAACGGTATTGCGGTGAATGATGCGTATGTGCAGGAAGCCAAATACCGGGATATGGAGCTTGCGGCGCAGATGACGAGGGAACTGCTGGCAATGGAGAATCCGCCCACCTGTATTCTGTATCCGGATGATTATTCCTGTTATGGAGGTATCAATGCGATCCGGTCGATGGGACTGCGGATTCCGGAAGATATATCGGTGGCCGGTTACGACGGAAGCGATTTGTCCAGACAACTGGATCCGGAGGTAACGACCGTGGCGCAGGATACGGAACGGATGGGAAGTATTGCGGCAGAGAAATTAGTGAGTTTGATTGAGAGGCCCAGAACCACATTGATCGAACAGATTATGGTGGACGCCACATTCTGCAAGGGAGGCACCATCGGAAAACCTGTGAAAAAGTCATAATCCGACGAATATGTCCATGGCATTTTTCATCATTCTGGTATTCGTCTCCGTTCTGATTACCGCATTTGCAATTTTTACGTTTCCGATATTGTCCCGGTTTGACAATACGGCATGGAAGACGATGAAGAACGCTCGCTCTCTGACAGGACGGTATCTGTATATTGCCATTCTCTTTGACGGAGCGCTTCTGCTTGCGATCGGAGGCGTACTCTATGCGCCGGTTCTTTTGCTGGTGATTCCGGGAGTGTATCTGTATCTGATGTCATGGCCGATGGAGTGGATTCTGCGTAAATATATGCCGGCTGTGGAAGAGGGCAGTGAGGAAGCGGAGATGTGGTACAATAAGAGATAACAGTTGCTGTGAGACCGAAGCCCGGAGATGGTTGGGGTGATTGGGCGGCAAATAGGGAGACAATGAACGGGCAGTTGACGATTCCTGCAGAGTCGGGCGGCTGCTTTTTTGCGTTTGGAAGAAACACCGTCCGGCAGCGGGCGGGACGCTTCGTGGGGATACGCACTCGCGGGGACTGAAATGCGCTGTTTGCGTGACCACGCCGGGTGCGGTATGGGGCGGTTGCCGCTCATCCGCGCAGAAAGACCGTTTGTGTCACAAATGTTTTGTTGTGGTCGAGAAGATGGCATTATGGTATAATCGGCATAGGGCACAGAAACGGAGGAATCCCGCACAGATCCGAGGATCCTCTTTGCGGAAGAGATTGCCCGAAAACGGAGAGCACTATGCAGATACGGTTTCATTTACACGAGAAATACGCATATCCCGAGATTGTGATATGCGGACATGAGATGAACGAGGAACTGAAGGGGATTGCGGAGAGCATTGCCCAGGCGGTGAACCGGGAATTGACCGGATACGCCGACGGAGAGGCGTCTATGCTGCGGCAGTCCGAGATCATCAGAATCTATGCGGAGCAGCAGAAGGTTATTGCAGAGACGGCGAGTGGCAAATATGCACTGCGCACCACGTTGCACCAACTGGAAGAACAACTGGAGGACGGGCAGTTTGTCAGGATATCCAAGTCTGAGATTGTCAATATAAGGAAGATTCGGAAACTGGATACCAGTATAGCAGGAACGGTTCGAATTTTCCTGCAGGGAGACGTGGAAACCTATGTTTCCAGGCGTAATATACCCATGATCCGCAAAATGCTGTTGGGAGGTGATCGAGAATGAGACAATCATTGGTACGCAAGGCAGTGATCAGGGGGAGCATCAGCTTCTGTACGGCGGGCATGGTGAATGTTATCATTATGCTGATCGTCTGTTTCATCCAATCCGATCAGGATTATGTGCCCATGCTGGAAGAATTCTGGAAACGGTTTCCGTCCCAGTCTGCGGCTATTCTGACGGAAATCCTTCTGATTGGCACGATCGGTGCCGCCTTTGGCGCCTGTTCCGTGATTTTTGAACTGGAGCGGTGGAGCTTCCTGAAGCAGGGAATTGTTCATTTCATTTTGACGACGATTGTATGGCTGCCGATCAGTATATTTATCTGGGCGGTATATATACATCCTTCGGCAATCATTTCCATGACTGCCAGTTATTCCTTCACATATGCCGTTACCTGGATATCCAATGCAGTCCGCTTGAAAAAGATGGTGAAAGAGATTAATAATATGCTGGAATAGACATTGCAAATTGGATGTTGTTATGATATAATACTTGTGGTCGCAATGATAAAAAAATAACAATCATGAGCGGAAATAGGGAAAGGAGTCATAAAATGGCAAAGAAAGTAGTTTTGGCAGGCGCTTGCCGTACAGCAATCGGAACGATGGGCGGAAGCCTCAGCACAACACCGGCGGCAGAGCTTGGTGCAATTGTTATCAGAGAAGCATTAAACAGAGCCGGAGTGAAACCGGAGCAGGTTGATCACGTATATATGGGATGCGTTATCCAGGCCGGTCTTGGACAGAACGTAGCTCGTCAGGCAACATTGAAGGCAGGGCTTCCGATTGAATGTCCCGCAGTGACTGTGAATGTTGTATGTGGTTCCGGTCTGAACTGTGTCAATATGGCTGCACAGATGATTCAGGCAGGAGATGCTGATATTGTAGTTGCAGGTGGTATGGAGAATATGTCCATGGCTCCGTATGCAATTCCGCAGGGTCGTTACGGATACAGAATGAACAACGGCGTTCTCGTGGATACCATGATTAAGGACGCTCTCTGGGATGCATTCAATGATTATCATATGATCAAAACAGCTGACAACATCGCAGAGCAGTGGGGCATCACAAGAGAGGAACTGGATGAGTTCGCTCTGAAGAGCCAGTTAAAGGCAGAGAAGGCTCAGCAGTCAGGTGCTTTTGACGATGAGATCGTACCTGTTATGATTAAGAAGAAAAAAGAAATGGTTGAGTTCAAGGTAGATGAGGGACCTCGTCCGGGTTCTACCATCGAAGGACTTGCCAAACTGCGCGCAATCAATCCGGACGGATATGTAACAGCAGGAAATGCTTCCGGAATTAACGACGGTGCTGCAGCGATTGTTGTTATGAGTGAAGAGAAGGCGAAGGAACTGGGAGTGAAGCCTATGGCTACTTTCGTTGCCGGTGCACTTGGCGGCGTGGATCCTTCCATCATGGGTATCGGTCCGGTTGCATCTACGAAGAAAGTACTTGCCAAGACAGGTATGAAGATTGAAGATTTCGATATTATCGAGGCAAACGAGGCATTTGCCGCACAGTCTATTGCTGTGGGACGCGATCTTGGTATTGATGTGGATAAGCAGCTGAATCCAAACGGCGGTGCCATCGCACTTGGTCATCCGGTTGGAGCTTCCGGTTGCCGTATCCTTGTTACACTGCTTCATGAGATGCAGAAGGCAGATGCGAAGAAGGGTCTTGCAACACTCTGTATCGGTGGCGGTATGGGATGCTCTACCATCGTAGAGAGAGATTAATGGATGATAGGTACCCTTCCGGGGGTACTGTGACAAACAGAAAGCGCTGGTTGCAGCACTTTCTGTTTGTCGTTACAAGAATAAGAAGATGGAGGAATGAACATGGAATTCATTCAGTATGAACAGAAAGGTGCAGTGGCTACGATCACAATTGCCCGTGAGAAAGCATTGAATGCACTGAATTCCCAGGTACTTGATGAGTTGGATGCAACTCTGGATCAGGTTGACCTTGGTGAAGTAAGATGCCTGATTTTAACGGGTGCAGGCGAGAAATCCTTTGTTGCAGGTGCTGATATCGGAGAGATGAGCACACTGACCAAGGAACAGGGTGAAGCATTCGGTAAGAAAGGGAATGATGTATTCCGGAAACTGGAGACATTCCCGATTCCGGTGATCGCTGCCGTAAACGGATTCGCGCTTGGTGGCGGATGTGAGATTGCCATGAGCTGTGACATCAGACTGTGCTCTGAGACAGCAGTATTCGGACAGCCTGAGGTTGGTTTGGGAATTACCCCCGGATTCGGCGGTACACAGAGACTTGCCAGAATCGTAGGCGTAGGTATGGCAAAGCAGATGATTTACTCTGCACGGAATATCAAAGCGCCGGAAGCATACAGAATCGGTCTTGTGAATGAAGTATATGCAGCAGAAACCGATGCAGAGGGCAATGTTGTGAAATCTGCGAAGGAAGTGCTGATGGCAGCTGCCGAGAAGCTTGCTTCCACCATTGCCAAGAACGCACCGATCGCGGTTCGGAACTGCAAGAAGGCAATCAATGATGGACTGGATGCTTCTATGGATGATGCAATCGTTATCGAGGAGAAGCTCTTTGGCGACTGCTTCGAAACAGAGGATCAGAGATACGGCATGGAGTTCTTCCTGGATAAGAACAAGGAGAAAGTAAAGGCTCCGTTTAAGAACGCGTAAACAAGTTTTTCATACACAATTATTTTTTTAGGAGGCTAATTATGAAAGTAGGTATTATTGGTGCCGGTACCATGGGTCAGGGAATTGCAAAAGCATTCGCTATGGTAGAAGGATACGAGGTTGCACTCTGCGATATCAAGCAGGAGTGGGCTGAAGGCGGTAAGGACAAGATTGCAAAGGGATATGCAAAGCTGGTTGAGAAAGGCAAAATGACACAGGATGTTGCGGATGCCATTGTTGCAAGAATTACCCCCGGTTTGAAAGAAAACCTGTGTGCAGACTGCGATCTGATCGTAGAGGCTGCATTTGAGAATATGGAAGTGAAGAAGACCACTTTCAAAGAACTGGATGCGATCGTGAAACCGGAGTGTATCTTCGCTTCCAACACATCTTCTCTGTCTATCACAGAGATCGGTAACGGATTGAATCGTCCGATGATCGGCATGCATTTCTTCAATCCGGCTGACCGTATGAAGCTGGTAGAGGTAATTGCCGGTGTGAACACTCCTCAGGAGACCGTTGACGCCATCGTGAAGATCGCTCAGGAGATCGGCAAAGAGCCCGTACAGGTAAATGAGGCAGCAGGTTTTGTCGTAAACCGTATTCTGATCCCGATGATCAACGAAGCAGCTTTCATCAAGATGGAAGGTGTTTCCGATATTGCAGGTATCGACTCTGCAATGAAGCTTGGTGCAAATCATCCGATGGGACCGCTTGAACTGGGCGATTTCGTTGGTCTTGATATCTGCCTTGCAATTATGGACGTTCTCTACAATGAGACAGGCGACAGCAAATATCGTGCATGTCCTCTTCTCCGTAAGATGGTTCGCGGCGGTAACCTGGGCTGCAAGACCGGTAAGGGCTTCTACGTATACAATGCAGATCGTACCAAAACACCGGTGGATGCTCAGTAAGATTTCTTAGAAATCGATAGATAAATGGAGGAAAAAAGCAAATGGATTTCACGTTAAGTAAACAACATGAAATGGCAAGACAGTTATTCAAAGATTTTGCCGAAAACGAAGTAAAGCCTCTGGCTCAGGAAACAGATGAGAAGCATCAGTTCCCCAGAGTAACAGTTGATAAGATGGCGAAATACGGATTCCTTGGAATCCCCGTTCCCAAGGAAATGGGTGGTCAGGGATGTGACGCGCTCACATATGTTATGTGTGTAGAGGAACTTTCCAAAGTCTGCGCTACAACAGGCGTTATCGTTTCTGCACATACTTCTCTGTGTGTAGACCCGATTATGACATACGGTACACCGGAGCAGAAAGAGAAGTACTTGGTACCTCTTGCAAAGGGTGAGAAGCTTGGTGCGTTCGGATTAACAGAACCCGGTGCCGGTACAGACGCACAGGGTATGCAGACCAAGGCAGTACTGGATGGCGACGAGTGGGTATTAAACGGCTCCAAGTGTTTCATTACCAATGGTAAAGAAGCAGATGTCTATGTTATCTTCGCAGTAACCGGCAAGGTTGAGAAGCGCGGTAAGCTCATGAAAGAGATCTCTGCATTCATCGTTGAGAAGGGTACTCCCGGATTTACCTTCGGTACCAAAGAGAACAAGATGGGTATCTGCGGATCTTCTACGTATGAGTTGATTTTCACAGACTGCCGTATCCCGAAGGAGAATCTGTTAGGACAGCAGGGGAAAGGCTTCAACATCGCTATGCACACACTGGACGGTGGACGTATCGGTATCGCTGCTCAGGCACTTGGTATTGCAGAGGGCGCTCTTGAGACAACAATCGCTTATGTCAAAGAGAGAAAACAGTTCGGTAAGGCAATCGGTGCTTTCCAGAATACACAGTTCCAGTTAGCAGATATGGCAACGAAGGTTCAGGCTGCTCAGCTGCTTGTTTACAAGGCAGCCATGAAGAAAGCAGAGTATGCAAAGAATCCTAAGATTTCTTACTCTGAAGAAGCTGCCATGGCGAAATTGTACGCTGCAGAGGTTGCTATGGAAGTTACTACCAAGGCTGTTCAGCTCCATGGTGGTTACGGATATATCAAAGAGTACGGCGTAGAGCGTATGATGCGTGATGCGAAGATTACAGAGATCTACGAAGGAACAAGTGAAGTTCAGCGTATGGTAATCTCTGCAAACTTATTAAAGTAGGAGGAAATGAATCGTGAAAATCATCGTTTGTATTAAACAGGTTCCTGATACAAAGGGCGGCGTAAAGTTTAACCCGGACGGAACTCTTGATAGAGGAGCAATGCTCACAATTATGAATCCGGATGACAAGGCAGGTCTTGAGGCTGCACTTCGTCTGAAAGATCAGTACGGTGCTGAAGTGACTGTATTAACAATGGGTCTTCCGAAGGCTGCTGACGTTCTGCGTGAAGCAATCGCAATGGGCGCAGATAAAGGCATTCTGGTAACAGACCGTGTACTGGGTGGTGCAGATACCTGGGCAACATCCACAACAATCGCAGGTGCAATCCGTAATCTGGAATATGACCTGATCATCACAGGACGTCAGGCGATTGATGGTGATACCGCACAGGTTGGTCCTCAGATCGCTGAGCATCTTGGTATCCCGGTAATCTCTTATGCACAGGATATCAAGGTGGACGGATCTAAGGTAATCGTACAGAGACAGTATGATGACAGATATCATGTGCTGGAGGCTCAGATGCCTTGTCTGGTAACTGCTCTTGCAGAATTGAACGATCCTCGTTATATGACACCGGGTGGAATCTTTGATGCATGTGCAGCAGAGATTACCACATGGGGAAGAGCAGATTTGAAGGATGTGGAAGACGGTAACCTTGGTCTGAACGGTTCTCCGACAAAGATTGCAAAAGCATCCGACAAAGTACGTAAGGGTGCAGGCGAGAAGGTAACTCCCGATTCTCCGGATGAGGCTGTTTCCTATATCGTTGGCAAACTGGCAGAGAAGCACGTCATTTAATAGAAAAAGGAAAAGTGGTGAAAAATATGAAAATGAGTCCAGAAGAAATCGCACAGTACAAAGGTGTCTTTGTATTTGCACAGCAGGTAGATAATGAAGTAAGCGGTATCGCTTTGGAATTACTTGGAAAAGCCAGAGAACTCGCTGCACCTCTTAATACGGAGGTAACCGCAGTTCTGATCGGTTCCAAGGTTGGTAATCTTGTAGATGTACTTGCAGAGTACGGTGCAGACAAGGTTATCGTAGTGGATGATCCGGAACTGGAGACATACAGAACAGAGCCTTATGCACATGCTCTTTCCTCTGTTATCAACGAGTACAAGCCTGACATTATGTTAGTAGGTGCTACAGCAATCGGTCGTGACCTTGGTCCTACCGTTTCCGCAAGAGTACAGACAGGTCTTACAGCTGACTGTACCGTTCTTGAGATCGGTGATTTCCCGCTTGTTGCAGTTCCGGGCAAAGAAGCAGAGCAGAAACACAATCAACTGCTCATGACTCGTCCGGCATTCGGCGGTAACACAATTGCTACCATCGCTTGTCCTGACAATCGTCCGCAGATGGCTACCGTACGTCCCGGTGTTATGCAGAAGATTGAGCCGAAGAAGGGTGCGAAGGCAGAGGTAATCAACTATAATCCCGGATTTACACCGAACAACAAGTACGTAACAGTAAAAGAAGTTGTGAAGGCAGTTTCTGATGTGAAAGACATTATGGACGCAAAGATCTTAGTATCCGGTGGTCGTGGTGTAGGATCTGCAGAGAACTTCAAGATTCTTGAGGATCTTGCAGAAGTCCTGGGCGGACAGGTTTCCTGCTCCCGTGCCGTTGTAGATTCCGGCTGGAAGCCGAAGGATCTTCAGGTTGGACAGACCGGTAAAACCGTTCGTCCTCATGTATATTTTGCAATCGGTATCTCCGGTGCAATCCAGCATGCTGCAGGTATGGAAGAGTCAGACATCATCATCGCCATCAACAAAGATGCGGATGCTCCGATCTTTGATGTAGCTGATTACGGTATTGTCGGAGATCTGAACAAGATCGTTCCGATGCTGACAGAGCAGTTAAAGAACTATACAAAATAATAACAGTGATACCATGCCACCAGACTTCGGGTATCGAATCAGGAATGTTGCATAGATCATTGACGAGTGCATCCGGTTTACCGGATGCACTTTTTGTTGTGAGAGTAAGGCAGTCTGTTACTGCTGGAAATCGGATCCACTTCGGTATCCAATCCTTCAATATCAACTAGATGCCATAAATTGGATCCTGTTCAAACGTATCTAAAACAGAGGATGAGAGATCGAAATGAAACGGAGGAAAAAGTATGCACAATAGGTTGGTGAGGCGCAGAATCATAGCAGGAATTGCGGGTGTTATGGCTGTAACAACAATATTGACCGGATGCGTCAATGGAAAAATCAATTCAGAGGGAAGTGAGATGGGAGTCAAAAGAGCGCAGAATCTGACAGCCATGGCTCTGGAGAGCGATTCCGGCGGAACGTATACTGCCACAGGAAAATTGGACGATACGCTTGGCTTAGGTGTGAATCATTTGGCGTTTGGACTGGCATCCAGTCAGAATAGGGGAGATGAGAATTACTTTTTCTCACCCTATAGTATCAGCTGTGCATTGACTATATTGGACAATGCGGCACGGGGAAGCACGAAAACACAGATGGAACAGGTATTGGGCATCACGGAGCTGTCTGATTGGAATACGCAGATGGCATTGTTCCGGAATCGGACCCAAAGTGAGAAGACATATGTGACAACTGCTGATTCTCTGTGGATTGACCAGAGCTATACGTTGAACCGGGCGGCGGAGGAGGTTTTCTTCCCTGTGGTTCGGGACGGACTGGGGGCGGAAGTATTTATGGCAGATTTCCGCAAAGATTCAGAGCATGTTGCGGAGGAAATTACCGCCTGGGTCAGTGAGCGTACGAATGGAATGATTCCGGATTATCAAACCATCGCAAATAGCAACACCCGCATGGATATTCTGGATGCAGTCTATTTCTATGGAGAATGGCAGAATAAGTTCATGGCACAGGATACCTATGATGGCATCTTTCACGGAGCGAAGGGAGAACAGACGGTACCAATGATGCACATGTATAATGCCCGATATCGGTATTATGAGGATGGTTTGATACAGGGGCTTGCGGTACCGTATGCGGATGAGAATTATGTGATGAACATTCTGATTCCTGTGGATCATACCCGGAATGTGAGGAAACTGTTTGAAGCCATGACGGAGGAAGCCAAACAGGAGTTTCTGCAGAACCTCCTGAAGTCGGATCCTGTGGATGTGGATGTATTCGGATTGCCGAAATTCTCTTTTGACAGTACCTTTGAAGGATTGAAGGAGCGACTGGAGGAATTGGGCATGCAGGATGTGTTCTGTGAGAGTGCGGATCTGTCCATTCTGTCCGAGACGATCTATGCCGGGAATATCCAACACAGGGCACGGATCGAATTGGACGAGGAGGGCAGTCGTGCCGCTGCAGTAACGGAGATCGACATGAACGACGGCTGTGGGATGCCGCCGGAGGACCCGCTTCGGTTTGTGGTAGACTGTCCGTTCCTGTTCTTTATCCAGGACAGACAGACCGGTATGATTCTGTTCCTGGGTGGCGTCGCCGGGTTCTAGATTACAACGCAGAAATCCATAGGGGTTTCTGCGTTTTCTTTTGCATTGTGTTGATAAAATATACGGAACTTGTTACAATGAAAAAAGTGGTTTTCAACAGTATGAAACGGAGGCGTATCGTGGATCAGTGTGACAAAGAAAATACCTGGCGAACCAGAGACGCTGTGTTGGCATACGGATTGTCCATGCCGGATACCTATCAGGAAGCACCTTTTCATGACCCAAACTGGCAGATTGTCAGAGTGCGTGGGAGCAAAAGAGCATTTCTGTGGACTTATGAGCGCAACGGGTATATGAACATCAACGTGAAAGTGGATCCGGAATGGCGGGATTTCTGGAGAGATGCCTATCCGTCGGTGATACCTGCCTATCATCAGAACAAAGAGCATTGGAATACCGTGATATTGGACGGAACGATTCCGGATGATGTGATCAGACGGATGATTGCGGAGAGCTACGATCTGGTAACGGACAGTCCGACGAAGCGTATCTATGAAGCAGTGAAATGCATCCCGCGGGGATGCGTGGCGACATACGGACAAGTGGCACGGATGGCGGGAAATGCCGGAATGTCCAGAGCCGTTGGCAATGCACTGCATAAAAATCCGGACCAGGCAAATATCCCCTGTCATCGGGTGGTGAATGCCAAGGGAGAATTGTCCGGGGAGTTTGCCTTCGGCGGTGCGGGCGCACAGGCGAAGTTACTGGCTGCAGAAGGGGTTGAAGTGACGAACGGAAGAGTGGATCTTCAAGTGTATGGGATAAAGACGATTCAGGGAATGTAACCGCACGGATCGATCGTACGGATATCGCATGGATCGTCCGGATAGAAAGGTTGCTTCGAGGGAGTACAAATGAGAGTAAGAAAATACATAGGCGCACTGTTCATTTTGTTGGGTGCTCTTTTTCTGGTTGCATGTGGAGAGGAGATTGAATACGGTCCGACAGAAGGAAACTATATGAACAATCTGAATGCTGACCAGGGCTATATGGTTGAGACGTTTTCTTCAGCGTATGAAACATATCACAATTTCTTCCTGAAACAGTATCAGGGACAGTATGCAATGGAAATATATGCTGATATTACGCATGATTCCAGAGAGGATCTGATCGTTGTCGGAATTGTCGACGGCGTGCAATCTTGCTCAACCGGTTTTAT
>JAEDCX010000074.1 GCA_016293925.1 Lachnospiraceae bacterium
CTGATAAGAATTACACGGAAGACGGACGCAGAATTGTCCGGGTAGCGGTTGCGGAAGATTTCCTGTGGAACATCAAATTCCATGCAAAAAAATATAATGCAGTAAGTGAAGATGTTTATGTTGAGATTATTGCGTTGAATGAGTCGATGGAGTTCTATCTTGGAAAAGGGAACAAGCCGGATATCATTGCAATGAATAGTCACTCAGAGATGGAATCTTTTATTCAGAAGAATGCGCTGGTGAATCTCCTTACGTTATCAGAACAGCAGGAACGATATTCCCTTGAGGGGATTCTGCCACGCATAAGGGAGATCCTGGAATATCAGGATGGTGCTGCAATCTATTATATGGCACCGTTTTTTCAATTATTGCTCCGTGCCTCTGACGGGACTGAATATGACGCAAATGGGAATTGTGATACAAGAGATTATCTTTACTGGCATGATCAATATATGGACAGGCTTGGAGTGAATGCGGTGCATATTCATCGTTTTACGGGATTCCATTTTCTGTTATATGCAACGTTAGACTGCTTCTATAACGAGGAGGATGCAGAGACTTCGTTCTCCTCTCAGCAATTCAAAGAGTTGATGAAAACCTATAAGGATACGTCCGGTCATCGTAAAGGGAAATATGATGCATTGGAACTGAGAAAAGAGTACGGTTATCTTGCAACCTCTATTATCAATGGTCCCTGTTGGAGAGTCAGCTATGTGGATGCGGCATTAATGGATCCGCAGACGAAGTTGGAAGGAATGCCTTCGATGAATGGAAACAATAGAGTGTTTATTCGTTTGAATTCTCCTTTGGCGATTCTGAATTCATCTGATTGCAAGCAGGAGGCATTTGACTTCCTAATGTACTTTTCAACCCTTGATTTTCATTTGCTGCAGAATCAGGATGAGCGGGAATATGGAAAAGGCGGAAATACATTTGGATACTTTGGAATCTTTGAAGATCGAATAAACTACGAGATTTTTGAATCCGAAAAATCTTATGTAAATACTCGGGAAAAGGAATACTTCTTCACAGAGGAACAACTATCCCAGCTACGGAATCTCATCGACATCGCCGAACCGGACACTCAGACACGGCAGGTGATCTTCGACATGATGATGGAGGAGATGGATCCCTATCTGAACGGGAACAAGGATCTGGACAGCGCCTGTGAGATTCTGGACAGCAGGGTACGGATATATCTGCAGGAGCGGCAGTAAAATAATAGAATACAAAAAAAGGAGCTGCCACACGAAATAAGTCGTGCGCAGCTCCTGTGTTTTGTAGTGTGTTGTGTATTGTGTGTCCGATGATGCCGAACCACACTGAACGACCGGTTATTTGTCGTATATTCTGTGAAGACTGGCTACATTTGCGGACATGTTTCTGAGCAACAGGTCTGCCAGAGTAAATGCAACCATGCATTCCACCACCACGACTGCCCTGGGGACGATGACGGGGTCATGACGCCCGGGGATAGTGATTACCGTATTCTCACCGGCTGTTGTCACGGTATTCTGTTCTGCCAGAATGGAAGGGGTTGGTTTGACATGGGCTCTGATGAGCAACGGGCTGCCATTTGTCATACCCCCTAAGATCCCTCCACAGTGGTTGGTTTCGGTGGTCACCTGACCATCCTGCATCACAAAGGAGTCGTTGTTTTGGGAACCTTTGGACAGACTTACCTGAATTCCGTCACCGATTTCCACTGCCTTCACGGCACCAATCGACATCAGTGCCTGAGACAGAAGGGCATCGGCTTTGTCGAAAACCGGTTCTCCGAGACCGGCAGGAAGGGGAGAGGTAATACATTCAATCACACCGCCTGCGGAATCCCGTTCCGTCATGCATTGTCTCAGATAGGTTTCCGCGCTTGCACTGATCTCGGCATTGGGGATGCCGGTGGGAGTGGTAAGAGCATCCAGAGGATTGAACTGCCCGGTGAGACAGACAGGACCGATGGAACGGGTGTATGCATGCACTTCGATACCGATTTCTGCCAGAATCTTCATGGCAATGGCACCTGCCGCAACACGACCGATGGTCTCTCTGCCGGAGGAACGTCCGCCACCGCGATAGTCCCGGAAGCCGTATTTGGCGTCAAAGGTATAATCCGCATGTCCGGGCCGATAGATATCCTTGATCGTACTGTAATCGCCGGAATGTTGATTGGTATTATGGACAATCAGACTGATGGGGGTTCCGGTTGTTCTGCCCTCGAATACTCCGGATAGAATCTCGACACGGTCGCTTTCACTGCGGGGAGTGGTATATGGGTTCTGACCCGGTTTACGCCGGTTCATATAGAATTGAATGTCTTCCTCGCACAGGGAGATTCCGGCGGGACATCCGTCCACAACGGCTCCCAGTGCCGGACCATGGGATTCCCCCCAGGTTGTAACGCGTAGAATTGTTCCGAAAGTTGATCCGGCCATATGATATCCTCTTTTCTGCATTATATTCACATATTTTACGTCGTGTTATGTCGGGTTTATTATATAGAATTCCGGCTAAAAATTCAAGAATCGAACCGGGAAAATAATTCGGAAAAATAGTAGTGCAAAACCGTCTCCGATGTGGTAGTATAACATATATTACTATGCAGTTTTGGATGATAGGGCGTCAAGGAACGAATGAAAACAACAAAGTACGAGAAACTGATCTGGAAATTGACTCATTTCGGGCGGAAGAATCGCTTCTGCAGGATTCTTGTGCTCTTTTTACTGGTGCCGGTGATGGGAATCCATCATATGATCCAGAGTCTGCTCCATAACGGAAGACGGATTACGGTTATCGCCTGTGCGGGGGTCTGTTTCCTGGTAAATGCAAGCTTCCGTGGATATTCGGCGGAGCCGGATGCGGCAGTGGAAGAGACGGACCGCATATTGGAAACGGAGGCAATTGCGGAAAAGGAACTATTGAAGGATTCCATGGATCAGGCACTGCTGGATGACGCGTCAACCGAGTATGACGGGGAATATGAAGATGAGGATATGGAGATCGACACGTTTACGATTGAAGATATTCTGGAAGAGTATCCGATTCCCGGAGGGGAGACATCCGGAAGTGCGGACAAAGGGAAGCCGGGGGATGAAACCGGGGATATGTCATCGGAGTTTTCGTTTGAAGCCGGTGACTGGCGGTATATTCTGGTAAATAAGCAGCATCCGATTCCGGAGGACTATACCTTTGAACTGGCTACCATCAAAGGCAGTATGCAGTGTGATTCCCGAATTCTGGAGGATCTGATCCGTATGCTTCAGGCAGCCAAGGAGGACGGTGTATCGCTTTCCATATGTTCGCCGTATCGTGACATGGAGAAACAGATCAAACTTTTCGATCGCAAGATCAATCAATATATGTCCAGAGGGTATTCCTATCTGGACGCCTATAAACTGGCAAGCCAGCTGGTTACGGTTCCGGGAACCAGCGAGCATCAGTTGGGCTTATCCATTGACTTTCTGTCCAACAATTACAGAACGCTGGATTACGGCTTCGGAAAATGTGCTGCGGGGAAATGGCTCTTTGAGCACGGGTATGAGTATGGATTTATTTTACGGTATCCCAAGGACAAGGAAACTGTTACGGGAATTGATTATGAACCATGGCATTACCGGTATGTCGGGGTGGAAGCTGCAACGGTGATTATGCAGAATGGACTCACACTGGAAGAGTTTGTGGAAGATTATCTGAATTAGGAAGGGCTGTGTATGTATCGAATCATCGCAACAGAAGGCAATGCCAAAAGAGCGGAACTGGAAACGGTTCACGGGACGATTCAAACGCCTGTTTTCATGAATGTGGGGACGCTTGCCGCAATCAAAGGTGCGGTTTCCACGGTGGATCTGCAGGGGTTAAAAACGCAGGTTGAATTGAGTAATACGTATCATCTGCACGTCAGACCGGGAGATCAGGTGATTAAACAATTAGGCGGTCTTCACAAATTCATGGTATGGGACAAGCCGATTCTCACGGATTCCGGTGGATTTCAGGTGTTTTCTCTGGCAACATTACGCAAAATCAAAGAGGAAGGTGTTTATTTCCATTCGCACGTGGATGGACGTAAGATTTTTATGGGTCCGGAGGAGAGTATCCGGATTCAGTCCAATCTTGCATCGACGATTGCCATGGCGTTTGACGAATGCCCGCCAAGCAAGGCGGAACGGGAGTATGTGATTCCTTCGGTGGAACGCACCACCCGTTGGCTTGCAAGATGCAAAACCGAGCTTGACCGCCTGAATCAGATGGAGGATACCATCAACAAGAAGCAGATGTTGTTCGGAATCAATCAGGGCGCCGTATTTACCGATATCCGGATTGAGCATGCAAAACGTATCCGGGAGATGGATCTGGACGGATATGCCATTGGCGGACTGGCAGTGGGAGAGAGCCATGAGGAGATGTATCATGTACTGGACGAGACCGTTCCCTATCTGCCCAAGGAGAAACCGGTGTATCTGATGGGGGTTGGAACACCGATCAATATCCTGGAGGGAGTGGAACGGGGAGTTGATTTCTTCGACTGCGTCTATCCTGCCAGAAACGGCCGTCATGGTAATTTGTATACCAACCGGGGGAAGATCAATCTGTTCAATGCGAAATACGAACTGGATTCCGCTCCGATTGAGGATGGGTGTCAGTGCCCGACCTGCAGAACCTATTCCAGAGCGTATATCCGGCATTTGTTAAAAGCGGGAGAGATGCTGGGAATGCGTTTGTGTGTCATGCACAACCTGTATTTCTACAACAACATGATGGAAGAGATCAGAAACGCCATCGAAGAGGGACGTTTTGCGGAATACAAGAAACAAAAAATTGCCGGAATGTCAGAAAATGCTTGATGAATTCCGAAATGTTGTGTATTATGTTTTTTAAGTTATTATTGAGTAAACTGGAGGATCAAATATGTTATTAACGAGCAGCGGCTGGATCGGAATGGTCATTTACCTTGTCATTATCGTAGCTTTTTTCTATTTCATTCTGATCAGACCTCAGAAGAAAGAAAAGAAAAACCACGAAGCTATGTTGGCAACGATTGAGATTGGGGATAATGTTCTGACATCAAGTGGTTTCTATGGATGCATAATCGATGTAACAGACGATACCGTTATCGTCGAGTTCGGTAACAATAAGAACTGCCGTATTCCGATGCAGAAGTCAGCAATCACACAGGTTGAGAAACCTGAGGCCGAATAGAAGAAACATTTGGAGATAAGGCGTTCCATAGAGCGCCTTATTTTTTTCCGTACAAAATCACAGAAACGGACAAGACCACAGAAAAGAGGATAAGAGCATGAAGAAGAATATTACATGCATTCCCGGGGACGGAATCGGACCCGAGATCGTCGCACAGGCGAAAATCGTACTGGACTGCGTTGCGGCAAAATACGGACATGAGTTTATCTACAAAGATATTCTCATGGGCGGGGCATCCATTGATGCAACCGGCGTACCGTTGACTGATGAGGCCATTGCGGATGCCAAAGCGGCAGATGCGGTGCTGATGGGGTCCATCGGAGGCAACACATCCACATCGCCATGGTATCGGCTGGCCCCCAATTTGAGACCGGAGGCAGGGCTTCTCAAGCTGCGTAAATCCCTGAACCTGTTTGCCAATGTGCGGCCGGCACTGCTGTATGAGGAGCTTGCCGGTGCCTGTCCTCTGAAAACAGAGATCAGTGAAAAAGGCTTTGATATGGTCATCATGCGGGAATTAACCGGCGGGCTGTATTTTGGCGAGCGCAGAACGGAGGAAATCGACGGGGTACGTACCGCGGTTGACACACTGACCTACAATGAGAATGAGATCCGCAGAATTGCAATCAAGGGATTTGAGATTGCAATGAAGCGTCGGAAAAAAGTAACAAGCGTGGATAAAGCCAACGTTCTGGATTCCTCCAGACTGTGGAGAGCGGTTGTGAACGAAGTGGCAAAGGATTATCCGGAGGTAAGCGTGGAGCATATGCTGGTGGACAACTGTGCAATGCAGCTGGTCAAGGACCCGGCTCAGTTCGATGTCATTCTGACGGAGAATATGTTCGGTGATATCTTAAGCGACGAGGCAAGTATGGTAACCGGTTCCATTGGAATGCTGTCCAGTGCCAGCCTGAATGATACGAAATTCGGACTCTATGAGCCGAGTCACGGTTCCGCTCCCGATATCGCGGGGCAGAATATCGCGAATCCCATTGCAACGATTCTGTCCGCTGCAATGATGCTGCGGTTCTCTTTTGATATGGATGCAGAGGCGGATGCGATTGAGAAGGCAGTGAAGACGGTGCTTCAGAAGGGATACCGGACAGTCGATATTATGTCAGAGGGGTTCCGACAGGTAACATGTTCAGAAATGGGGCGTCTGATTGCAGACGAGATCAGATAATGGAGGATAAAAATGAGAAGTGATTCAGTGAAAACAGGTGCCGGACAGGCACCCCACAGATCCCTGTGGAACGCTCTGGGATTCACAGAGGAAGAGATGAGAAAGCCTTTGATCGGTGTAGTGAGCTCCTACAATGAGATTGTTCCCGGTCATATGAACCTGGATAAGATTGCCAATGCTGTAAAGATGGGGGTTGCCATGGCAGGCGGTACTCCGATCATGTTTCCTGCGATTGCCGTGTGTGACGGAATTGCCATGGGGCATGTGGGAATGAAATACTCCCTGGTTACAAGGGATCTGATTGCGGACAGTACAGAGTGTATGGCTCTGGCCCACGGCCTTGACGGTCTGGTTTGTATCCCGAACTGTGACAAGAATGTCCCGGGGCTTCTGATGGCGGCAGCAAGACTGAATATCCCTACCATATTTGTTTCCGGTGGTCCTATGCTGGCAGGTCATGTCAACGGATGCAAGACCAGTTTATCCTCCATGTTCGAGGCGGTAGGCGCCCAGGCGGCGGGGAAGATTACCATGGATGAACTGCGGGATTATGAGGAAAAGGTTTGTCCGACCTGCGGTTCCTGTTCCGGTATGTATACCGCAAACAGTATGAACTGTCTGACCGAGGCAATCGGTATGGGACTTCGGGGGAACGGTACGATTCCCGCTGTTTATTCCGAGAGAATCCGGCTGGCCAAGCATGCAGGTATGAAGATCATGGAGCTGATTGAGAAGGACATCAGACCCAGGGATATCATGACGAAGGAAGCATTTGAGAATGCCCTTGCAGTGGATATGGCACTGGGTTGTTCCACCAATACCATGCTTCATATTCCGGCGATCGCACATGAGGCCGGTGTTGAGATCGACCTGGACATTGCCAATGAGATCAGTGCGAAGACACCGAATCTGTGTCACCTTGCTCCGGCAGGCCATACCTACATGGAAGAGTTAAATGAGGCCGGTGGCGTATATGCAGTTATGAATGAGTTGTCCAAGAAGAATCTGTTGCATCTGGATCTGATTACCGCAACCGGTAAGACAGTGGGAGAGAATATTCGGGATTGTAAGAATCTGAATCCGGAGGTTATCAGACCGATTGAAAATCCATATAGTGAAGTAGGCGGTATTGCAGTTCTGAGAGGCAATATTGCACCGGATTCCTGCGTTGTGAAACGTTCTGCAGTAGTTCCGGAGATGCTGGTACATGAAGGACCGGCAAGAGTGTTCGATTGTGAAGAGGACGCCATTGATGCAATCAAGGGCGGTAAGATCGTGGCCGGAGATGTGGTTGTGATCCGTTATGAGGGACCGAAGGGCGGACCCGGCATGAGAGAGATGCTGAATCCTACCTCTGCCATTGCAGGTATGGGGCTTGGCTCCAGTGTTGCGCTGATCACGGATGGTCGTTTCTCCGGTGCCAGCAGAGGAGCATCCATCGGACATGTTTCCCCGGAAGCAGCCGTCGGTGGACCGATTGCATTGATCGAAGAGGGAGATATCATCTGTATTGATATTCCTGCCAATACAATCAATGTGAAGGTGGATGATGCAACTCTTGCAGCCAGAAAAGAGAAATGGCAGCCGAGAGAGCCTAAGGTAACAACCGGATACCTTGCAAGATACAGAGAACTCGTTACCAGCGGTAACAGAGGAGCAATTCTGGAATACAAGTGATAGGAGGATTGGTTTCATGCTGTTAACGGGAGCAGAAATCGTTGTAGAAGTACTAAAAGAGCAGGGAGTTGATACTGTTTTCGGGTATCCGGGCGGTACGATCCTGAATGTATATGATGCGCTCTATAAGCATCAGGGTGAGATCAGACACATTCTGACCAGCCATGAGCAGGGGGCATCCCACGCGGCAGACGGTTATGCAAGAGCCACCGGCAAGGTTGGCGTCTGTCTTGCCACAAGCGGTCCCGGAGCCACGAATCTTGTGACCGGTATCGCAACTGCAGCCATGGACAGCGTTCCGATGGTTGCGATTACGGCGAATGTTACACTGCCTTCTCTTGGCAAAGATTCCTTCCAGGAGGTTGATATTACCGGTGTTACCATGCCGATTACCAAACATGGCTTCATTGTGAAAGATATCAATATTCTGGCCGATACGCTCCGGAAGGCCTTCCGTATTGCACAGACCGGAAGACCGGGTCCGGTTCTCGTGGATATTACCAAGGATGTCACTGCCAATCAGTGTGAGTTTGAACCCAGGGTTCCCGAGAAAATTGAACCGGTCAATCAATACACCGAAGAGGATATCCGCAGGGTGGCGGAACTGATTCAACAGTCCGAGAAGCCTTACATCTATCTGGGCGGCGGATCGGTTATTTCCGGGGCCTCTGCGCAGGTAAAGGAGTTTGCAGATCTGATCGATGCCCCGGTATGTGATACGCTGATGGCCAAGGGTGCCTTTAACGCATATGATCCGAGATACACCGGTATGATCGGTATGCACGGCACCAAGACGTCGAATTACGGGGTCAGCCAATGTGATCTTTTGATTGCGCTGGGCGCCAGATTCTCTGACCGTGTGGTTTCCAATGCGAAAAAATTCGCAACCCATGCCAAGGTAATCCATATTGACATAGATAATGCGGAGATCAATAAAAACATTCGTACAACAGCCTCTGTGGTAGGCGATCTGAAATGCGTCCTGAAGGATCTGAATGCGATACTGACCAAACAGAATCATGCGGAGTGGATGGCATCCATTCAGCAGTACAAAGAGCAGTATCCGTTAAAATATCCGCAGGATAAGCTCACCTGTCCGTATATCATCGAAGAGATTGATAGAGTCACCAAGGGACAGGCAATCATCACCACCGACGTGGGACAGCATCAGATGTGGGCTTCCCAGTTCTATCATTACACGGAGCCGCGTACATTTTTATCATCAGGCGGTCTCGGAACCATGGGATACGGTTTGGGTGCCTGTATCGGTGCCAAATGTGCCCGCCCTGAGAAAACCGTGATCAACATTGCAGGGGACGGATGCTTCCGGATGAACATGAATGAGCTTGCAACGGCGTCCAGATACAACATTCCGATCATTCAGGTGATTATCAACAATCATGTGCTTGGTATGGTAAGACAGTGGCAGACCCTGTTCTATGACAAACGGTATTCCCAGACTGTGTTGGATGATAAGGTTGATTTTGTGAAGGTTGCGGAAGGACTGGGCTGTGAGGCAATCAGAGTTACGACCAGGGAGGAAGTGGGTCCCGCGATTGAGAAGGCAATGACACTGAACAGACCGGTCGTACTTGACTGCATCATTGAGGAAGATGATAAAGTATTCCCGATGGTACCCGGCGGTGCAGCGATTGATGAAGTATTCGATGCAGATGATCTTGCAGCAAAGAAAAATAAGTGAGTAGCCATCATGCGTAAAAAAGTATGTGTTATTCTGGCGGTCACCGTCGGCGTGCTAACGGCGGCAGTACTGACAACCGGAATTCTGATGGCGATGCATTACCGGACCGGTTTCGGCTATGAAACCTGGGTGAACGGAGTCTATTGTACCGGACGGGATGTTGTATCGGTGGATCAGGAGCTGTCTGCCGCAGATCTGGACAGACGGATAATGATCACCGGCTTGAACGGACGGAAATATGAATTACATATCGACAGAAGTATGTACCGGGTGAGTTATGCGGATGGACTGAAGGATATTTGGGAGAACCCGGAATATAAATGGTATCAGTTTTGGACTGCCCGGAAGACGGAGTACCGGATCGAACCCGGTGTGTCCTATGACGAGCAGGCAGTAGAAGAACTTATCCGTAATATTCCCCTGTTGACCGAAGCGAGAGACTATCAGGGGGAACGGGTAGAAATCTATCGGGATGAGGATGGATTTCATCTGAAGGACGATACCTATGATATCCTGAATGTCAGGAGCGCGGAACGGGTGATCCTGGAGGCGGTTCGAACCGGTCAGGAGGAAGTTGATCTGGTTGCAGCCAGGTGTTACCGGGACAGACAGAAGTACCCGAAGGAGCAACGGCTACTGGATTTGTATGATCGGCTTGTGGAATTCCAGAATTTTCACTCTATTTACGTGATGGGGGATGAACGGGTTGTGATTGATCCCGGGCTGGTGTCCACCTGGGTGTTGACGGATGGGAACGGATATGTAACCGATGAGGAAGGCAATCCTGTTCTGAGTGAAAAAGCAGTTGCAGATTTTGTAGACAGTCTGGCGGAACGATATGATACCTATGGACGGGCACGGGTGTTTCAATCCACGTCCAGGGGAGAGGTGACGGTTCCGGAAGGCGGCACCTATGGCAATGAGATCAACCGGGAGGCGGAAACGTCCTATCTGATTCGCGCGCTTCGGGAACGGATTGAGGAAGAGCATGAGCCGGAATATATCCATAAAGCGTTGTATCAGGGAACGGATGACATCGGGAACTCGTACGTTGAGGTGGATATCACAGAACAGACCCTGTACCTGTATTCCGAAGGAGAACTGGTTCTGTCGACACCGATCGTTACCGGCAATCTGAAATGGAATCTGGGTACTCCGGCATTGACCTGTGCCGTGTATGGCAAGCGTCGCAACGCAGTCCTGCGCGGAGCCGGGTATGACAGTCCGGTCAAATACTGGGCGCCGGTATACAAGAATATCGGCCTGCATGACGCCGCCTGGCGGAAAGAATCCTCTTTTGGCGGGGAAACCTATCTGAAGAACGGTTCCCACGGCTGTATCAATATACCGCCGTCAGTCATGCCAGAAGTGTATGAGCATATTTTTGTGGGTATGCCGGTAATCATTTATGAATAGCCGGAGTTGCTTGGAGATTCTGAAACACATTCCGGGATTCCAAAGGGATGACGGCAACAAACTTTATTGACAATAACAGGTTGTGATTGTAGAATAACAGATAATTATAGGGGAGACCCTATATCATATTTCATCATTAAGGAGGAAAAAGTTGTGGCCAGAGTGT